>JAPOPM010000073.1 GCA_026712905.1 Deltaproteobacteria bacterium | reverse complement strand
GCTCCCTCCCTCCGGCTCAGACCGCGCCCGGCGGCAGGACGTCCGCCGCGATGCTGCCGCCGACCCTCGCGGCCGAAGCCTTCTCCGTGTCCCGCGCCAGATGCGCATAGCGCGCCGTCGTCGCCACCTTCGCATGACCCAGCAGCGCCCCGATCATCGAAAGTCCCTCGCCCAGCGCCAGCGCCCGCGAGGCGTACGAATGACGGCAGTCGTGGAGCCGCACGTCGTCGAGCCCCGCCCGCCTGCGGAGCCTCATCCAGATGGCATCGAGGTTCGCGAGACGCGTTCCGGGCTTCCGCCCCCCGATCACCCACGGGTTGTCCTTCGTCCGCGGTATCCCGGCCAGCACCGCCTCCACCGCCGGCGTGAGCGGCACGCTGCGCCATCCCGTCTTGCCGTCCCTCAGCCGAAGCTCCCCCGCCGTGTGGTCCACGTCGTCCCACCTGAGCGTCAAGACCTCGTTCCGGCGGCAGCCCGTGAGCAGCAGCAAACGGAGCGCGGGGATCGCCGGGGGGAACACCGTGCCGTCGCCCTCCGCCTCGTCGAGCACCCGGCCCAACTCGCGGTACTCCTCGGGCGTCAGGAACCGCTCGCGGCGCGACTCCCTGTAGCGGCGCACCGACCGGCACGGATTGCGCCGCCGCGGCGTCATCCCCCAGGCTTCCGCAAGCCGGAACATGTGCGCCAGCACCCCCACCGCCGCGTTCGCCTGGTAGGGCTTCTCCCGGAGCTTGTGATGGAACTCCGAGACTTGCGGGCGATCCACCTCCGAGAGCCGCAGATGGCCCAGTTCCGGCACCACATAGAGGCGCAGGATGCGTTCGAAGGCCTCCATCGTCGCGGGCCGGCAGTTCACCCGGACATGGGCCTCCATGTAGCGCTCGGCAAGGTCCGCTACCGTGGGCTCGGGGGCCGCAGGCGGAGGCACGGGCTCCAAACCGTGCTTGATGCGGTCGATGGCGAGCGCCGCCTTGCGGCGGGCGTCGTCCGGTGTCAGATTGCCGTAGCGGCCGAGCGCGAAGCGCTTCGGCCCCCCGGCCGGCTCCCGGGTCTGCACGCACCAGACCTTGCGGCCCGAGGCATACACTCGAATGCCGAAGCCCGGCAGGTCCCGGTCCCAGACCACGGTGTCGCCGGATTCCACGGTGAGCGCATCGACGGCGCGCTTGGTAAGCTTGACGGGTGGGCGCGTGGGCATGGGGCGATTTCCTCCGACCTCGGAATCTCGGAATCGGAGAAAATGCTATCAGGACCGTAATCGAAACGCAACCCTCCGGAATCGCACGGTGGAGTGTGGGGTGTCATCATCTGGCGCGGCTTGACCGGACGGCACAGGAGCATGAGTCATTCGAAATCCACAATAACCTACTGTAATATAGGGAGTTATTGCAGATCTGTCGTGATCAGGTTTGACATGGCGGCGCTTGTCCGCTATGCGAGAAATGGTGAGAAATCAGGTGAGATCACTGCACAATATATGGGTCTTTTTCGCCGTCGGCTGCGTTACGTCCCCCCGGGCCTTGACCCGGGGTCTTCCTCGCGTGGTACCCGCCACTGCTCGTCATCGCGCCTTGCCGACAACGAAAAATCCTCCGCATATTATTATGCGAATTAACAAGACACCACACTAGTCCAGTAGGCCTCGGCCCGTTCCAGGTCGTCCGGAGTGTTTACCTCCACGCCGGGTTCCGCCACGTCCACGACCCGAATACGGAAACCGTGATAGAGGGCGCGCAACTGCTCCAAACCCTCGATGAGCTCCAGTTCCGCGGCCGGCATGGCGGCGAAGCGCAGGAGAAAGTCCCGCCGGTATACATAGAGTCCCAAGTGTCGGCGCCCCCATACACCCGGTCCGGCCGACGGCTCCCGGTGGAAGGGGATGGGCGCGCGTGAAAAGTAACAGGCGAAGCCCTGTTGGTCGATCACCACCTTGACCACGTTCCGATCGAGAAACTCGTTCTCCGAGGTGATGGGGGTACACGCCGTGGCCATGGGCACGGCCGGATCCCGCAGCAGACAGTCCACGCTCGCACGGATGGTCTCCGGCTGAACGAACGGGAGGTCGCCCTGGACGTTGACGATCCACTCCGCGTCAAGGCCGGCGGCCACCTCGGCCAAGCGGTCGGTTCCGCTCACGTGCTTACCGGAGGTCATCACCGCCTCCCCGTTGAAACCCCGGACCGCGTCCAGAATTCGCCCATCGTCGGTGGCCACGAGCGTGCGCCCGACAACCGCCGCCGCCGCGGTGCTCTCGTAGACGTGCTGGATCATCGGCTTCGTGCCGATCCTGGCCAGCGGTTTCCCCGGAAACCGCGTGGACCCGTAACGCGCCGGTATGATGGCCACAACGGACATGAATGCAATGTCAACGGAGCGAGGGAATGCCTCATCGAGAGGGTGGCGGCACCCGCGAGAGGCACTAGTCCATCATATCCCCGGCCGGGCGAAGCTGTCAAATCGCGAAGGGTGATTCACACCCTCGCGCGCGAGACCTCCGTGGACCCGACCGGATCCGCCTGGGATTCCGCCGGGAAGTTGCTTTCGAGACCAAACTTCTATATGGTGGAATTATCTGTCAACTTGCCAAGTCGTAGCGAGCAGGGCAGGCAAGAACGGTTCTATGGCGAGCCCGGGAGCCGGTTTCGCCGCAAAGGAGGAGTGGAGATGGAACTGCCGAAGTGTCAGAAATGCGACAATGGCATTTTGATCCCGCTATCGGACTACGGCCAGGATGGGGCATCGGTCATGTTCAAGGCTTGGGTGTGCACCAACCCGGACTGCGGTTTCTCCCTCAGGATCGACAAGGGCGAGGTCAGCTTCGGACGCAAGGTCGACGTGAGACGCTAGACCCTATCTCCGGCTCGCAAAGAAATTCGCCAACCGCGTGATGCCGTACTGTGCCGCCGCACCGGTGGACCATTCGGCCGTGTCCCTGAAAAACGCCTTGGTGGCCTGAAGCCCGTCAAGGTCCCGGCCCGTGAGCATCTCGGTCCAACGCGTCTTCTCGTCCTCCAACTGATCCGCCGGCACCACCCGGTTCACCAGACCCTGCCGCTCGGCCTCCTCGGCACTGAGCTCGCCGCCGGTCATCACCAACTCCAGGGCCTTCTTCCGGTGGATCCAGCGACTCAGGTAGGACATGACGATGGTGGGCGGGAATCCGGCCTTGATCTCCGGAAACGCGAAGCGCGCGTCGGCCGCGGCCAGGGTCACATCGCTCTGGACCGCCACGCCGCAACCGAACCCGAACGCCCTCCCTCGTACCACCGCGAGGCTGATCCCCGGAAATGATTGCAGAAGCTCGTTGACGCGCACGATCCGGCCCAGGGCCTCGGCGAACTGCGCCGCGTTCTCCGGGCGCGGGACGTCGGGCTCACGCCCGGCGCAGAAGTCGTCTCCCCTGCCCTCGATGACCATGAGCCGGAGGGTCTTGTCGGCCGCGGCTTCCGCGAGCTTTTCCGTCAGCGCCAACATCAACTCCAGGTCGACGGCGTTTCCTTTCTCGGGGCGGTTCAGGGTCAGAGCAGCGATGTCGCCCGTCTTTTCAAGCAAAACCTTGTCGGACATTTGGCGTCTCCCCTTCGAAGGACTCTACCGGCCTCCCTTGGCCTCCTGTATGAGCGACCACAGGTATTGGGGCGTGAGCGGCAGGCGCCGGACGGCGATGCCCAGGGGGTTGAGCGCGTCCTCCACCGCGTTGGCCAGCACCGCCGGGGGCCCCACCGTGCCGGTCTCGCCGGCGCCCTTGAAGCCGCCGGGCGTGAACGGGTTGGGCGTCTCGATGTGATCCAGCACCATCTCGGGAATCTCCATGGCCGTGGGCAGGAAATAGTCCTTGAAGGTGGCCGCCAACGGCTGCCCTTCCTCGCTGTACGGCAACTCCTCGTACAGGGCGCCGCCGAAGCCGTGGGCCAGGGCGCCCACGTGCTGGCCCCTCACGATGAGCGGATTGAGCATGTTGCCGCAGTCGTGTACCGAGACGAACTTCAGGATCCTGAGCAGCCCGGTGTCCGCCTCCACCTCCACCACCGCCGCCTCGGCGTCGTAGGGGAAGCTGCTGAACATGGCCACGCGGCCGCGCTCGTCCGCCTCGAACTCGATGTTGGGATCGCGGAAGTGGTACAGCGTCTCCAACCCCGGGTCCATGCCCTCGGGCAACTGGAACGGGTAGAAATACGCGACCCGCGCAATCTCCGGAAGAGACACCGCCTCCGCCGGGCGCCCTTCCACCGAGACCTTGCCGTCGGCGAACACCAGCCCGCCCGGCGGGTGCCGCAGCATCACCGAGGCGATCTGGGTGATCTTTTCCCGTAGCGCCCGCGCCGCCAGCGTCACGGCGGTGGTACCCACCACCGAGAAGCGGCTGGAGTAGGAGCCGGAGCCGTAGGGACAGGCCAGGCTGTCTCCTTCCACCACCATGACGTCGTTGAACGACACCTGCAGCTCGTCGCCCACGAGCTGCGAGATGGAGGTGGCGTGGCCCTGGCCCTCGTCGCTGCCGCCGGGGAACACGTAGACCTTGCCGTTGGGATCCATGCGCATGCGCACGCTGTAGTAGCCGGCGTTGTAGGAACCCATGCGCGTGGAGCTCGACGGCTCGATGACCAGGCAGGTGCCGATACCGAGGTAGCGGCCCGCGGCCACCGCTTCTTTCTGGGCGTTGCGCCAGTGGTCTACGTCCAGCAGCTCCAACGCCCTGTCCAGGGCCTCCCCGTAGCGGCCGCTGTCGTAGCGCGGGCCGGTGACGGAGCGGTAGGGGAAGGCATCCGGGGGGATGAAGTTGCGCCGGCGTACCTCCACCGGGTCGAGGCCGAGGTTCGCGGCGATGCGATCCACCATGCGCTCGATGACGAAGCAGGCTTCCGACTTCCCGAAGCCCCGGTGCGCGCCGTAAGGCGTCTTGTTGGTCACCACCCCTTGGACCTGTCCCTCGTAGTTGGCGATCTGGTAGGCCCCGGGCACGAACATGCCTGTGGTGACGATGGAGGCCAGCCCGCCGGTGGGATAGGCCGCGCCGATGTTGGCCACGATACGGTCCTTGACCCCCAGGATGGTGCCGTCCCGGCGCACCGCCGCCTCGATGTGATGGGTCTGCTCGCGCGCGTGGATGGTGCCGGTCATGTGCTCGCGCCGGGTCTCCACCCACTTCATCGGGCGGTTCGTGAGGATCGACAGCAGCGGCACCAGGATCTCTTCCGGGTAGAAGGCCCACTTCTGTCCGTAGCCGCCGCCGATGCGCCGGAACATCACGTGCACCTTGAGCTCCGGCAGCGCGATGGTGTTCTCCACCAGCGTGCCGATGGCGTGGCCGATCTGGGTCGTGCTCCACAGGCCCAGGGTCTTGACGCTCGCGTCGTAATCGGCCACCACCGCGCGGGTCTCTATGGGGGTACCGGTGAAACGGCCGCTGTGGATGGTCTCGCTGACGATGACCTCGGCTTCCTTGAACGCGGCGTCCACGTCGCCGCCGGACACCCGGAACGTCAGCATGACGTTGTCGTCCCAGTCCTCGTACAGGCGCTCAGAGCCGGGCTCCATGGCGGTGGCCGAGTCCACCACCGGCGGCAGCGGGTCGAGTTCCACTTCGATCAGGTCCAGCGCGTCCTCGGCGATGTAGCGGTCCGTGGCCACCACCGCGGCCACGGGCTCGCCCACGAAGCGCACCTTGTCCCACGCCAGGCAGTAGTGGTCGAAAAACTTGATGGTGGGGTTGCCGCGCCGGAACGGGTCCCGGCTCTGGAACGGGAACGGCGACAGCGGATTCACGTAGCCCAACTGCCGCACCTGCTCGCCGGTCAGCCCGGTCACCACGCCGGGCAGCGCCAGCGCCTTGGACAGGTCCACGCTACGGATGCGCGCGTGGGCGGCGGGGCTCCGGTACACCGCCACGTGCAGCATGTCCGGCAACTCGATGTCGAAGGTGTAGCGCGCCTGACCCCGGAGGATGTCCGGGTCCTCCTTGCGCGGGACCGGAGTGCCCACCAGGGGCGGGCGCGGAGCGACGCTCATGGGGTCCCTCCCTTGGGATCCAGCCGGCGCGCCGCCAACCGCACCGCCTCGATCACGGGCACGTAGCCGGTGCAACGGCACAGGTTGCCGATGATCCCCTCGCGTATCTCGTCCACCGAAGGGGCGGGATTGTGCGCCAGCAGGGCGTGCGCCGACATGACCATACCCGAGGTGCAGAAGCCGCACTGGAGCGCGTGCGCCTCCTGAAAGGCCGCCTGCAGCGGATTCAACTCGCTCCCCTCGGCGAGTCCCTCGATGGTGGTCACCTCGCGCCCGTCCGCCTGCACCGCCAGGAAGGTGCAGGACTTGGCGCTCCTGCCGTCCATGACGATGGTGCACGAGCCGCAGTTGCTGGTGTCGCAGCCGTAACGCGTGCCCTTGAGGCCGACCACGTCGCGGATATAGTCCACCAGCAGCATGCGCGGCGGGGCCTCGCCCTCGTGCGCGACGCCGTTGATGGTGATGCGGATCTTCGCCTTATCGGACATGGAAATACCCTGCACGGCCGGCCCCGGTTCCGTGGCCAACGGCCATGCGGCTTCTCCCTCTAACGGACATGACCGCCCTTCACGTTCTCGCCCTGACGGCGTCGCAGCGCGACGTCCACGGCTTTCTTGAACAACGCCCCGCACACCGCGCGCTTGTAGTCGCTCGACCCGCGCACGTCCGCCAGCGGGCTCGCCGCTTCCATGACTCGCTCGGCCGCGGCCTCCACCACCTCCGGAGACAACGTTTGCCCGCGCAGGGCTTCCTCGGCCGCGCCCGCCTTGATGGGCGTCAGACCCGCCGCCCCCAACGCCACGCCGGCCTTCGTGCAGTTCCCCGCGCCGTCCAGCTCGAACTGCACCGCCACGCTGGCCACCGCGAAATCCCCGGCCCGGCGCTCCATCTTGAGATAGGCCCACGCGCTGCCACCTGACGGCACGGGCACGTGAAGCTCGGTAACCACCTCGTCGTCCGCCAGCACCGTCGTATAGGCGTCCACGAAGAACGCCGCCGCATCCACCACCCGGACGCCCGACGGCCCGGTGCACTCCACCTGACCCTCCAACGCCTGAACCACCGGACCCCAGTCCCCCGCCGGGTCCGCCTCCGCCAACGCCCCACCCAAGGTCCCCCAGCCCCTCACCTGCGCGTCACCGATGACCCCCGCCGCTTCCGTCATCAGCGGCAGCTTCTCCCGGACGACCGCGGAGGCGCCCACCTGCGCGTGGGTGGCCAGCGCGCCGATGCGCACCACCCCAGCCGCGTCGTCGACGCGCACGTCCGACAACCCGCCGACGCGCCCGATGTCGATGACATGGGTCGGCTGCACCAGCCGCAGCTTCATCAGCGGTACGAGACTCTGCCCGCCGGACAACAGCTTGCCCCCCTCCCCCGAACGCTGGAGGAGTTCGATGGCGTGATCCAAGGATTCAGCGACGGTGTAATCGAAGGCGGCGGGGTACATGGCGTAGGTGGTATGGAACGACGACGCGACCAAGGCTGACTTCGCAACCCTCGTCCAACGCGAATGCGCCAGTTGATAACGCAACCCTCGTCACGAGTCAAATCTTTGGCGACAGACGAGCAGAGAATTCCGTTTTCATCTCGTCGAGGCCCCGCGAAAGCGAGAAGACAACGAGCAGGTGAACCCGGGACTTTCCCGGCTTGGCACGACCAACCGAACGTGGAAGACTTGAGGCATGAACAACCCTCAAGAGATACGACGTCAACGTGGACGGCAAAGAGACGACATGTTGCCGATCAGACATAAAGACAATCAAATGATGGGCTGCTACCCTTGACAACGACCGAACGCAATCATATGATTCCCATGAATGAACCCCTCGCGACTTCCCGGAGTGGACTTTGCCTGTAGACGAGGCAACACGACATCATTTGATCGTGCTCGCCAAGCGAAAGGACGCTCGTCGCAAAGACTTCACCCCCGTTCGCCCAACGGACTGGCGACCTCGACAGGTGCGCAACCCGAACGGATTGCTGGACACGCACTTTTCAGACTCCGCCGCATGGGACCTGATTGCCTCCAAGATTGAGGAGGGTCATCCTGTGGAAGAGATCAGATTGGACAAACCGCCTGGAGCAACGGGCTACGTCATGTTGGTCGATCTGGAACCTGGGCAACCCCAACTCTACATCAAACTTCAACTGGGTTCCGGGCAGATCATTGGACGAAGCTTTCACTATTCGGAACCGAACGACTGAGGGAACCTGGAATGGATTTGGCAAAGACGACGCCGAGAGAAGGCAGCCAACGCAATCTTCAGTGCCCATTGTGCGGCAGAGACACGGTGACCACCACCATGCACTGCCATACTTTCGACTATGGGACAGGGGCGTCAGCGATTGAATTGACCGTGGAGTTGCCCGTGCGCCGCTGCGCGCCCTGCGACTACGAGTATCTGGACGAGGTTGCCGAGGACCTGGAACACGAAGCGGTCTGCAAACACTTTGGCGTGCTCGCCCCGCATGAGATCCGCCGCATCAGGGAGGACCACGGGATGACGCGGGCCAAGTTTGCCGAAGTCACGGGCCTGGGAAAAGCGTCGCTGAATCGCTGGGAAAAGGGCATCAACATCCAGACCCACGCATACGACAGGTACCTCCGGCTACTGGCATTGCCAGGAATGCTGGAACGCCTCATGGATATCATCAAGCCAGGCAAGTCTGCGACTGAAGCGACGCCGATCACTGGCGAACGACGGTTTCGGACGTTGAAGGTCTCCGACAAGTTGCGCAGCGACCAAGAAAACTTCAGGTTGCTTAAGGTGGCCTGACGCCATGTACTTGACCTCCTTCTACTCCTTCAAGGGTGGCGTCGGCCGCTCCATGGCCTTGGTGAACGTGGCCGTGGAACTGGCCAACCGGGGACGCGCCGTGCTTGTCGTGGATTTCGACCTGGAAGCTCCCGGACTTGATACCTTCGACGTCACCACACCACGGGATCCGGTTCCAGGAATGGTTGACTTCGTCAGCGAATACCTGGATTCGGGTCAGGCCCCAGACGCCGCTCGTTTTGTTAGTGAGACGCCCGCCGATTTCGGTGACGCCGGAGGCAGATTGTGGATCATGCCGTCCGGCCGGCACGCAACATACGCGCAACGACTCAATCAGATCGACTGGGGCACGCTCTATGCGGAACGCGACGGCTACCTGCTGTTCGAGGATCTCAAGGAGCAATGGAGACAAGCCATCAACCCCGACTACGTTCTGATCGACTCGCGCACCGGACATACCGACATCGGCGGCATTTGCACCCGCCAGCTTCCAGACGCGGTCGTAATCCTGTTCTTTCCCAACGAACAGAACCTGCGTGGGCTGACACGGGTGGTCCGGGAACTAAGAAGCGAAGCCGAGGAACCGCGCAACAAGAACATCGAACTCCACTTCGTCATGTCGAACGTCCCGGACCTGGACGACGAGGACAGGATTCTCGACGATAAGATCAAGGCGTTCCAAAAGCAACTCCGCTTCCGGCGTGAGCCATTGATGATTCACAGGTACGACAGCCTCTCGTTGCTGAACCAGGTCGTGTTCACAAAGGACCGCCCAAGAAGCCGCCTCGCGCAGGAGTACGTAGAGTTGGTCCGCGAGATCTCCCGACGCAACTCGAACGACCGTGACGGGGCATTGGACTACATACACCGAGCCACGGGCAGACTACGAATCCGGGGCGAGTCCATACAGACAAGAGATGAGATGCTCGATAAAATCGAGAAGGCGCATCCGACCGACGGCGAGGTCCTGTACCGGCTTGCGGGACTCCGCGAACACGACGGTGAAACAGCTTTGGCCGGCGCGCTCGCGTCACGCGCAATCGAAGCAGGATATGCCGAGCCGGAAGTATTTCTGCAACGGTCGCGGAGTCGCGCTCAATGTAACGACAACGTCGGCGCAGAGCAGGACGCCCTGGAAGTGCTGCAATCCCATCAACTTCCTCCCCCCATCGTACGGGAGGCCATATCACGAATAAGGTCACAAGCACCGGAACGAGTCGCCAACGCCGTCGCGGTGACATCGTTGGAACCGCACGACCAGATGTGGCTTGCGGACGGTCTGGACCGTTCTTTCGGGACCATGCGCATCGCCATCCCGATTTGGGAACGGCTCATCGAGAGCGCAGAACTTTCGCCGACCCGGCGCGAGCATGCACGGCTACAGTTGATCCTGTGCCATATCGGAACCGGCGGATTCTCCAATGCCATGAGAATACTTGAAGGTCATGACAAGTCGATCAAGGATATGACCATCCAGGACGCTTTCAATTTTGGGATGGCATCATGGGGCAACACCGGGGAGCTAACGAAAGCAGCCTTCTCACACGTAGTTGAACTGGACGAAGCGGCAGTGACTTCGGACAAGGGCGCCAACTACTTTCAGTGCATGGCAATCGCCTACTGGGCTACCGGCGACCGGAGCGAAGCGACCCGATACGCAGACGAGGCAGAACGTGCGCTCGATGCGATGCGCTGGGCTTTCGAGTTCAGTTGCTGGCGTTACTGTCGCGTGAGTGCCGCCGTCTTCGTTGCGGATTTGGAAGAAATCCGTTCACTTGTCAGAGGCGAGAACCCACCAACGCCGCCGTTCATGAACGCCCCGGAACGGGCGGATGGGTCAATCGCCAACCATTATTCAGGATAAACGGCGCACGTGGACCACGGCGTGTCTCGGAACTATCTGGAGGCAGGAGGTAACCGTTACGCGTTGCCCACACGCATGATCGACATTCGATCCCTTACTGTTACGAGCATGCAGTGGCACCAGGACCACTTGTGGCTCGCGTGCGCCGACAAGTCCATGGTGGTGGTGTACGATCCCGTCCACGAATCATGCGACGAGGTCCTATCGCTGCCGGGGGTCCGGCACGTGTGCCCATCCCGCGAGGGCCTGTGGCTCATCGCCGGCGGCGGTCGGCTGGGACAGCAACTGCTGCTTTGGTCTCCCGAAACGAATCGGTTGTTGCGCCGTTTCGACTGCCCGGACGGCGCGGCCTCCGGCGTCACGGTCGTGAACGGCAAGCTGTGGCTGAGTCACCGGCGCAACCGCAAGCTCTTCTGCCTGGACCCGGAGAAGGGCCGCAACCTGTGGACCATCCGCATGGACCACCAAGTCCTGAGCCCCACCTCGTACGGCGACGAGTTCTGGTGCGTCGAATGCGACCCCGGACCCCTCGGGGACTGGAGCGATGAGCGCCAGGCGGCCTACGCCTTTCTCCGCTACGATCCGGCGCGCGAACAGGTCGTGGAGCGCATACCCGTCTCTTTTCGTCCGGCGTGTCTGGCCTTGAACGGCGCGCAATTCTGGTATGCCCTGGATGACGAAGCCGGGGTTCGCTCGCAGGCCAGGCCAGCGTCCTAGCCTCGTGAGGTACTAACGTCCCGGAACGTCATTCCCGCGGAACAGGCCGTGTCAAAACTCCAGTTGGATGAGAACGGGCACCCACGCCCCGAATCGTCATTCCCGCGGAAGCGGGAATCCAGGCGGGGTGTGGCGGGGGATACGCCCGTTTGCCCCCACCCCACCCATGGATTCCCGCTTCCGCGGGAATGACGATTCAGGGGTTTGCACCATTTCCTGTTCAAGCGCTCCCCTCCGCCGGCTACTTCCGGCAATGGCACGACGAAGCGATCTCCACGTCGCTTCGGGCAAGGGCCGCCGCCAGCGACGGCGCCACGGCGGCCGCCTCGCGGTCGCGGCCCAGGCGTTGCAGGCACTCGTGGCGGCCGTGCAGGCTCCAGACGTTTTCGCGGTTCTGCAGGCAGCGTCTGACGGTGTCGTCGAGGCCGAGGTCGGCGCGGTAGACCTGCTCGGCCTCCGCCACTTGGCCTTGCTCCAGGAGCAGGGCGCCGAGGGCGTGGCGGGGCGGATGCATCCACGGCCAGGGCTCGCTGTAGCGCAGGCGGTCGTTCAGGCGGACGGCCGCTCGCAGGTGGGCGAAGCCGGCCTCGTGGTCGCCCCGGTGGTAGGCCATTTCCCCGTAGAGCATTTCCCGGGCCACGGCCATGACGTTGGGCGCGGTGTCGTTGGCGTAGATGCGGTCCTCCGGCAGAGCGGCGTAGCCGGCATCGAAGCGCGCGCGTTCCCGGTCGGCCGCCTCGAACTCGCCGAGGGCGGCGTGGGCAACCCCCTTGGCGTAGAAGGCCATGAGGGTCGTGGTCACGTAGAGCTCGGGGTGCGGGGGCATCGGGGCGTCCACGATTTCGCGCCAGCGCCCGAAGCGCACGGGCACGTGGACCGTTCCGGAACGGAAGTAATCCAGGGCCTGGACGAGGGTGGGCCGGTCCTGACGGAGCAGCTCCGGGGTCACCGCCTCTTCGATCTTCCGCGCCGCCTCGGTCGCCGCGCCGTGATCCCCCAGCAGCATCGCCGCGTTCATCATGGCGTGGAGGTGGTGGCAGCGGGCGGTGGTGTAGAAGTTGAACGGACCCGCGCGGCGCGCGTACTTCTCGTCGGCGGCCGCCGCCTTCCGGCTCACCTCCAGCGCATCCGCGTGGCGGCCGCACTGGAAGTAGATGTGCGTTGGCATGTGGTTGAGGTGGCCGTTGTCGGAACACAGGCCGCGCAATTGGTCGGCCGCGGCGAGGGCGTGCTCGGGGATCCGCGACATCTCCATCACGTGGATGAACATGTGCAGCATGCCCGGATGCGGCGGCTGCCCTCGGTCGCGCCGTTCTCGCATGCCCGCTTCGAGCACTTCCCGGGCTTCCAGCGTGTCGGCGCCGTCCGCGGGTTTGCCCGTGTCGAGGTCCCATAGCTGCCAGGGCGTGCGCGTAATGAGGGCCTCGGCGAAGAAAGCGGCCACGTCCGAATCATCGGGGAACCGGCGATGGACGCCGCGCATGGCGGCGGCGAACGCGTCGTCCCACGCCGAGAACTCCTCCACCGGACCCGCCGCCTCGCGCGGATACCGCACCGGCAACGCCTCGATGAGCGCGCGCTCGATGGGGGTCGCGCTCTGGCGCCGTGCCATGGCCGCCTCGGTGGCGGCAAAGCACGTGGCGAGGGCCGTTTGGCGCTCCGCTTCGCCCTGCCACTGCCAGGGCAGGTTGATGAACGGCCCGGCGGCAAAAGCCTCGCCCCAGAAGGCCATGGCGCAGGACGGGTCGGCGCGTAGCGCCTCCCGGAAGCAGTGCGCCGCCTCCTCGCGGTTGAAGCCGTAGAGCCATAGAAGCCCACGGTCGAACCAGCGTTGGGCGTCGCGGTTGTCGGTGGTGACTCGCCGGGCATGGGCGCCGAGGTCGAATTCGTAGCTCACGTCATACCGTCCTGGCGTCGTGCGTCATGGTCTCGCATGAATCACTGACTGCTGCGTTACGTGACCCCGGGCTTTGACCCGGGGTCTTTCTCGCGTGGTGCCCGCCACCGGGGCGACCGCAGGTCGCCCCTACAAGTCATCGCGCCTTGCCGACGACAAAAATGCCCTCGCGGTTTCATCAAGCTATTTGTGACACAGGACACTAGTGCCGCCGAACGCGCGGGTCCAGCGCATCGCGCAGCCCGTCGCCCATGTAGTTCACGCTCAATACGGTAAGGGAGATCGCCAGGCCCGGCCAGAGCACCCGCGCGGGAGCGATCTCGATGAACGGGACGCCGTCGAACAGCAGCCGGCCCCAGGTGGGGAAATCGGACGGGAAGCCCAGGCCCAGGAAGCTCAGGGCGCTCTCCGTGATGATGGCGTTGGCGATGCCCAGGGTGGCGGCGACGGTGATGGGACTCAGGGCGTTGGGCAAGACGTGCCGCAGGATGATGTAGCGTGGGGCGGCACCCACGCCGCGGGCGGCGATGACAAACTCGCGCTCCTTGACGGCCAGCACCTCGCCGCGCACCAGCCGAGCGGTCTGCATCCAACTCGTCAGGCCGATGACCGCCACGATCAGGATGAAGATGCCGGCCTCGGGTCCCAGGGCCGCGCGCAGCGGATCCCGGAACAGCATGATGCCCACCAGCAGCAGCGGCAGCACCGGCAACGCCAGGAACAGGTCGGTGAAGCGCATGAGCGGACCGTCGAACCGGCGGAAGAACCCGGCCATGACGCCTACGAAGGTGCCGAGCGTCAACGACAGGACCATGGCGGCGACCCCCACGGCCAGGGAGATCTGTCCGCCCGCCAGCACCCGCGCCAGCGTGTCGCGGCCGAGGTTGTCGGTTCCCATAGGATGCGCCAGCGAAAAGCCCTGGTTCCGCGACAGGTAGTCGAGATACTGGGGATCGACACCGTAGACCGCGGCGCCTAGCAACACCGCCAGCGCCGTCAACGCGAACACGGCGGCGCCGGCCACCGCGCCCTTGTGGCGCCGGAACTGCTGCCACACGCCATGGGCGGGCGGGCGATGTTCGGGTGCGCCGGTCATGAGATCCGCCGAGGCGTCAATCATAGCGAATCCTCGGATCCAGCACGCCGTAGAGCACGTCCGCCACGAGGTTGAACCCTACGATCAGCACCGCGAATATGAAGGTCACCGTCTGGACCGTGGGAATGTCGCCGCCCTCGATGGCGCCGATGAGCAACTGGCCGACGCCGTTGATGCGGAAGATCTGCTCGGTGATGATGGCCCCGGCGAAGGTCGTGGGCAGCCCGAGGGCGATGACCGTCACCACCGGGATCAGGCTGTTGCGCAGCACGTGGACGAGTATGACGCTGCGTTCGGCCACCCCTTTGGCCCGGGCCGTGCGCACGTAGTCCTGGTTCAGGTTCTCGAGCACCGACGAGCGGGTGAAGCGGCTGAGCTGGGCCGCGTTGAAGAGCCCGAGCACCATCACCGGCATCACCATCTGGCGCACCTGGACGAAAAGGCTCTCCAGGTCCGTGACCCGGTGGGTGGTATCATAGATGGACGGGAACCAATCGAGCCACACGCTGAAGACCACGATGAGGACGGTCCCGGTGAAGAAGGTCGGCACCGAGAACCCCACCATGGTGATGAAAGTGCCTGCCTGGTCGAAGACCGAGTACTGCCGGTAGGCGGAATAGACACCCACCGGCACGGCGATGAGCATCGCGACGATGTAGGAGATGCCGACGACGGTCAGGGTCTGCGGAAGGCGCGACGCGATCAGGTCCACCACCGGCGCGCGCGTGGCCCAGGAACGCACCCGCAGGCGCCCGGCGGAGTCGCCGATCTCGATGCCCCACATCCGCTCCAACAGGTTGAGGGGCTCGTTCACCAGGAACTGGTCGAGCCACTTGATGTAGCGGATGTGGAACGGCTGCCCGAGACCCAGGCTCTCGCGGATGGCTTGCCGGGTCTCGGGCGGGATGGTCGGCGGAAGCTGGGCCGTGGGGTCACTAGGGGCGAGGTCCAGCAGCGCGAAAACGATGAAGCTGATGACCAGGAGCGTCGGGATCGCGAAGAGCAGGCGTCTGGCCACGTACCGTGCCATGGGCGCTCACTCGTGCGGGCTCTACTTCCGCCGGTGCCACTCTTGGATGTTCCACTGCAAGGCGTCCCAGGCATTGATCCGCACCCCGCCCAGGGAGAGCGCGTGCGCGCCCACCTCGCCGCGGTGGACCAGCGGGATCAACGCGCCGTAGTCCATCAGCATGTCATTCAGGCGCCTGGCGATGGCCGCACGCTTCTCGATGCCCGCGGTCTCGGCCAACTGCGCCGCGAGCTTTTCGTATTCCGCATCGCAGTAGCGCGGCATGTTGTTGCCTATCCACTGGTTGTCGGGTCCGGGGATCTCCTTGCACAGCCAGCCCTGCAAGTAGGCCTGGGGATCGGTGCCGTTGAACTGGTTGGCGTACATCTGGATGTCGGCGTAGAACTTCTGGTAGGTGTCCGGGCTCCCCGGGTCGCTGCCGAAGAACACCGAAGCGCTGATGTTCTTAAGCTCGGTTTCGACGCCGATCTGCCGCCACATCTGCTTGATCAGCGCCTGGGCGCCCTGGCGCACGGAATTGGTGGAGGTCTGGTACAGGATCGAAAGGCGCACCCCGTTTTTGGCGCGGATGCCGTCGGAGCCGCGCACCCAGCCCGCTTCGTCCAGCAGCTTGTTGGCGGCCGCGACGTCCTGGGTCTTGCACCAGTCGTTGGCCGTAGAGGCGTACACCGGCGGCGCCGGCAGGACGTTGCAGGTCACCCGGCCCGCCTGGCCGTAGCCGGCCTCCACCAGGATGTTGCGGTCGATGGCCAGGGAAAGGGCGCGCCGCACGGCCGGGTCCGAGAGGAAGGGGTGCGGGTTCTTGCCGTCCTGGTAGGTGGACCGCTTGTCGCCCAGGGCCGGATCGGGATTGGAGAGCTGCACGATCAGCCGCTCCACCAGGGTGCCGAAGGCCGACACCACCTTGCCCTTGCCTGCCTTTTCCATTGCGCCGAGGATCTCGGGCTCCACCTGGAGGTTCCAAGCGTAGTCGAACTCCCCTGTTTCAAGTACCGCCCGGGCGGCCGACACGGCGTCGCCGCCGCCCTTCACCAAAATCGACGCAAAGGCCGGCTGGTCCGGGTTGCGGTAGCGTTCGTTCATCTCGTAGCGCACCACGTCGTTGGGCCGGAACTCCTTCACCTTGAAGGGGCCGGTGCCGATGGGGCCGAAGTTCTGATCCGTGCACTCGGGCGCCTTGGCTCCCAGGCAGCCCTCGAACTGCTTCTTCTGGATCACCGGGCAGGTGGAGCCCACGAACGGCGCGTAGGGGAACGGCATCGGTACGGTGAAGGAGATCCGTACGGTGTGGTCGTCCACCGCCTCCACCGCGGCCACGTTCTCGAACCGGGGCGCGGCGTTGCAGCCCCCGTCCGGATGCATGCAGTAGGCCGCCGTGAATTCAACGTCGGCGGCGGTGAACGGCGTCCCGTCGGACCAGGTGACGTCCTTCCGGAGCTTCCATGTGACGGACTTGAGGTCGGCCGCGATGCCGCCGTTCTCAACGGTGGGGATCTCCGCCGCCAGCGCCGGAACCATGTTGGCGCTGTCGTCGTAGCGTGCCAGCGGCTCGATGACGAACGCCGCGGCGTGGATGTCCTTGGTCCCCCCGGAGAGGAACGGGTTCGGGACCGAGGGCGCCTGCCAGTAGAGCATCTTCAACTCGCCGTCGGCGCCGCGTTGCGCGTAGGCCGCGGTGGCGAACACGGCCAGGACGGCCGCCATCAGCATCAAACCGCGAAGTTTCGACATCACACGTACCTCCTCGCCTGAATGCACCCGTTGCGATTATAGAGAATCAATTTTGACATGGGTAGAGGCGAACCGGCACAAAAGTACCCGTTGACCCATTCCCGACCGCAAGTCGAGTGTGCCAGTACCGGGAGGAACGAACAAGTTACCGGAACGCCGGGTCACGCACACACCCACCAATAGGCGCACGCCGCGGGCACTTTCCAGCCTTGCCCGACCATGACATCCGGGCTACTATCTACGCCATCGAAACGCCCTTGAACCGAAGGAGAATGCCATGGCCGACACACGCATCATCGACGCCGACGGACACGTGATGGAGCTCGACGACGAGCTTCGCGACTACATCGGCGGCCCGTACGCCGAACTGGAATGGCACCGGTCCTACGGCTTCTGGCCGGGCCTTACCATGGACGGCTACCTGCGCTCGTTGAGGCAGCCGGGCGGCTGGGTCGGCGGCGGCACCGGACCCAACGCCGGGCATTGGCTCGACTTCCTCGACAAGAACGGCATCGAGCTGACTGTGCTGTACCCGACCCAGGGGCTGACCCACGCGGCCATCCGGGACCACGAATGGGCCATCACCATGGCCCGGGCCTACAACGACTGGCTGCACGACCGCTTTATGCGGGTGAGCCCGCGCCTGGTGGGCGTGGCGCTGTTGCCTATCCAGGACATCGACGAGGCCGTCAAGGAGCTTCGCCGGGCGGTCGAGGAACTGGGGATGGTGGGCGCCGTGTTGCCTTCCGCCACCCCGGGCGGGAAGCTCTTCAGCGGCCCCGACTTCCACCCCTTGTGGGAGGAGGCCCAGCGGCTGGACGTGCCCGTGTCACCCCATGGCGGCATGAGCTTTCCGGACCTGGGCATCGACGACACCCGCAACTTCATGGTGGCCCACACCCTGGAGCATCCGTTCGCGCAGTTCCGGCAAATCGTGGCGATGATCTGTGAAGGCGTGTTCGAGCTGTTTCCCAGGCTGCGCTTCGGCGTGCTGGAGTGCGGCGCGGGCTGGGTCCCCTACCTGATGGACCGCCTGGACGAGGAGTACGAGCGCAAGGGACACTACTCGCCGAACTGCAAGCGCAAGCCCAGCGAGTATTTCCGGGAAGGCAACATCTACTTCGCCGCCGAGGTGGAGGAGACGCTGCTGCCCGAGACCGCCCGGCTGGTACCGGAGCACACGCTGCTGTGGGCGTCCGACTATCCCCACGAACGGGACCAGCGGGACTTCAGCCAGGACATCCCGCACCTCATGGGGCGGGACGACCTCAGCGAAGAGCTGAAGCACAAGATCCTGTTCGAGAACCCGTTGCAGTTCTACCCGCGTCTGCGGGCGCGGCTGGATTCCACGTCGGTGGCGTCGGCGGAGGCGGCCGGGGCGGCGGGCTAGCTGAACAGGACCTTCGCCATCTCCGAGCGGAAGCGGTCGGCGAGTTCGTTCCGTCCCAGCACTTCGAAGATCTGCACCATCGCCTTGCGGGCGCCGTCGTCCTCGAAGGCGCGGTCCTGTTTGAGCACCGCCAGGAATTCTCCGAGGGCGGCCTCGTAGCGCTCTTCGGCGGCCAGCGCCTGGGCCAGGCGGAAGCGGAGGTCGAGGCGGTCCGGGGCCGCCGCCAACTCCCCGCGCAGGGACTCGATGTCGGCGCCCTCGCCCGCGCTGAGTTTCTGACGGGCGATCAGCCGGTCGGCCTCGTTGCGTTCCGGGTCACCCAAGGGAACTCTTTCAAGCAGCGGCAGGGCGCGTTCCTCATCCGTCTCCAGCAGACCCCGCCCCAGTCCCAGGAGCGCGCCGGCATGGTTCGGCACGTCTTCCAGCACCTGCGCGTAGATGGCCAGCGCCTTCTCGGCCTCACCCTCGGACCACAATCGATCCGCCTCGGCGGCCAGCTCGTCCTCGCGCGAAGGCACCACGCGCTCCAGGATCTCGCGCACGCCCGTTTCGGGCAGCGCCCCGGTGAACTCCGCGGCCAGAGCGCCGTCCTTGAACACCTTGACGGCGGGGATTC
This sequence comes from Deltaproteobacteria bacterium, assembly GCA_026712905.1. NCBI lineage: Bacteria > Pseudomonadati > Myxococcota > Myxococcia > Deltaproteobacteria bacterium. The sequence continues at coordinate 46,192 of JAPOPM010000073.1, read as the reverse complement.
CCTGGATGCCAAAGGCGGCCGCCAGCTCCTGGTTCTCGTCCACGTTGACCTTGGCCAGGAGGAACTTGCCGCCGTATTCCTCGGCGAGCCGCTCCAGCACCGGCCCCAGGACCCGGCACGGCCCGCACCACGGCGCCCAGAAGTCCACCGCCACCGGCGTCTCCCGGGAGCGCTCCAGCACCCGCGCCTCGAACTCGGACTGGTCGACGTCGAAAACCAGCGCTTCCGTCCCTTCCAGAGAAACCTCCATGGTCCTTTCCCCGTCCCAGGAGTCGATCCCGCTTCGGCCCGATCTTGCTCGACTACTTCCTGCTCGGATCGAAATCCGCTCCGTTGAGTGTCACGTGCGTTTCCACCGGGGTCGGACTCTTGATCGTCTGGATGATGTAGCAGCCCTGCTCCGAGTTGCGGATCACCGCGGCCACGCGTTCCGGCGGCTCGTCGGACTCCACCTCGAGCTTGGTCTCGACGCCGACGCCCTCGGCATGCACCGTCTCCCGCAACACCGAGCCTTCGTTCTTGAAGCGCGCGGTCACGTGGATGCGCGCCTTGTCGATCTTCACCTTCATCATTTCCCCGTACCGGGAAAGCTGGGTGAGCAGTCAAAATCCGATGGACAGCGCGAAATACGCCATGGGCGGCGGCGCCGTGTTGTCGCCACCGATGTGTCCGCCCTCGTCGCACATCACCGTGAAACCCCGCGCCTCGCCGCGCTTCTGCTGCCGCCCCATCATCTCGGCGTCGGCCTCCATCACCACTTCGCGTTTGACGATCATGTCGTCCGCCATATAACAACCCTCCAGGAACTTTGTGGCACGAAGGGTAGCCGATAGACCCGGCACCGTCAATTTGCGTGGCAATCCATGGCCAAACGACATCCCGCACTGATACCGCTCTCCCACGACCACCACCACGGCCTGGCGCTGGCACTGCGCTGCCGCAAGCACGCCCTCGGCCAGCTCAACCCCGGCGACCCGGCGGCCATGGAGGCATGCGCGGCTGAGGCGGCGCGCTTCTTCGGCGAGAACCTGCAAACCCATTTCGAGGCCGAAGAGACGGTGCTCTTTCCGCTGATGACAAGCCTTGAAGACTCTCGGGAGTTGGTGGCCCGGCTCGAAAGCGATCACCGGAAGTTCCGCGACATGGTCGCCCGGTCGAGCGACGCGAAGGAGATGCGGAAGTTCCTTTTCGACTTCGGCGACCTGCTGGAGCAGCACATCCGCAGCGAGGAGCGTCAGCTCTTCGCCGCCTTCGAGCTGTACATACCCGAGGCGGACGCCGAACGCGCCGGCGTGGAGATCGACCGAGTACTGAGGCGGAATCAGCCCTCCGGCTCGGACGCGAAACCCGACACCCCATGAGCACCAAGACCGCCATCATCTCCATCGGCGATCTGACGGAGGCCGCCGTGGCCGACCTTACCGAAGTCTTCGGAAGCACCGCCGGCGTCGCCGAGGTGGATTTCTCGGTGGAGCGCCAGGTCGCCGTCGTCGAGTTCGACCCCGAGGTCACCCACATCGACGCCCTGATGCGGGTGGTGCTGGGCAAGGGGTACAAGGTCCTGTGACCGGTCATCCACCGATGTCGAATACAATTCTCAAAGCGTCGTCGATCCTGGCCAGGTCCTCGTCTTCCAGATTGCCACGCACGCTGACCAAACGAGCTCGGTGATCAACCGGACGGGTTTGCAGACAGTCCGCCACCGACTTCTTGGTCAATCCGTTGCGGGACGAAGGCGCGATTTCCACATTGGTTACGATGCGGGCCTTTCGTCCACTCCATGCCGTTAGCGGCACGACCTGGACGACCGGGACGCGAGCATTGTAGGTATTGTTTGTGACGATCACACAAGGCCGAACCTTCCCGGTCTCCGACCCCTTGGTGGGATCAAGATCAATGTCGATGACCATTCCTCGCGTTAACCGGTTCAAGTCGGCCACTCCGATAGCGCCGCATCGGTCCATTCTTGTGTTTCGCCATCACCCGCATAGACTTCGGCATACAGTTCAGCCGATTCGCGCAAACGCTGCTGGGCTAACTCCATCTGCAATCGGTCGAGGGCCTTCCGCACGACATCACTCTTGTCCTTGAATCCGTACCGCTTGAATTGTGCGAGAAACTGGACCTGAGATTCGTCAAGACTGAACTTGGCTTGAAGCATGATGACCCTCCGGAACAGGGCCTATTCTAGACCCTATTCTTAGGTCCCTATTCTAGGCCCTAGGCCATGGAAGATCAAACCACTCGGCTGCCATTCCGGCAAGCCTACGGCAGACAGGCATGGTAAGGCGCACGGACTCGGCTTTACCCGGTACGGGCGACCCCCGGACACTCCGATACCTGTACAACTGGACGCTCCGCAACGCCGGGACGCGGCATGTGGTCTGGGCGCTGGCCGTGGTGTGTTTTCTCCAGAGTCTGATCCTGCCGGTACCGCCGGATCTGCTTCTCATCCCGATGGTGCTGGCGCGGCGCGCCAAGGCGTTGCTGTTCGCCACCATCTCTACCCTGTCATCGACTGCCGGCGGGCTGACCGGGTATGCCATCGGCTACTTTCTCTACGAAGCGGTAGGCGAGCCCCTGCTCGGTCTGTGGGGGTATGGGGGGAAGCTCGAAGCGTTCGAGGCACACCGGCAGGAGTGGGGAGCGTGGATCATCGTTGCCGGCGCCCTCACCCCGCTGCCGTACAAGCTGGTTGCCGTCGCGTACGGCGCTGCCCGGCTCGACGTCGGCGTCTTCATCCTCGCATCCCTGCTCTCCCGCGGCCTGCGTTTCTACGTCGAAGCCACGCTCCTCTGGTACTTCGGCCCCGCGGCGCGTGTGCTAATCGAGCGTCACCTGGGCGCAGCCACGGTGATCGGGTTGGTCCTTGTGGCCGGCGTCTTCCTCTTTGTCCGCTTCCTTACTTAGCACCTACGAGGCGTTACCCAAGATTTGACCAAGTCTTCTCAGTGCGTGCTCAACGGGAAGAACGGTGACATCATCCATGTAGACAGGACTCGATCCACCGTAGAAGACAAAACACTTGGCGGGAGGATAGTCCTTCTTGAATTCCCGGAGTGCCCTTGTGTCCTTGTGCTGTATCTGAGTCGAGCGCTTGATCTTGATGGCCAGCAGGCCACGCGGCCCGTACAGAACGAAATCGACTTCGGTGCCACTCCGGGTACGCCAGAAAGAGATCTGGTAGCCGTAGTCGCGGTAGTCGTTTACCGCCCTCAGTTCCTGGAGCACGAGCGTCTCAAGGGCGGGACCGTTTATCTCCGCGTCGGAGTCCAGCGGCCCCATGGGCCGGATCGCCCGAAATACGCCCGCGTCAAAGAAATAGAACTTCTTTTGCGAGACGAGTTTCCGTTTGACCTTGCGGGAGAACACCGGCAGGCGGACGGCGATGAGCAGGTCTTCCAGGATGGAGAAGTAGTTTTCCGCGACTGACCGCTCAATGTGCGCCTCTCGGGCGACGGCACTGGTGTTGATGGTAGCCCCTTGGGAAAAGCTCGCCACCTCCAGGAAACGCGAGAAGTGCCCGATGTTGCGCGTCAGGCTTTCCTGCATCACCTCTTCCCGCAGGTATGTCTGCACATAGTCCTTCAAGTATTTGGCGGGATCGCTTTCGCTAAATCGCGCGGGCAGATGGCCCAACTGGACAGAGTCGCGCAGGTTGAAGGCCTCCCGCTGTTCCACCGCCGTCACAGGATGCATGCGATAGGTCAGGGCGCGGCCGGCCAGCAGATTGACCCCGCTTCGTCGAAGGGTCCTGGCGCTGGAACCGGTCAGGACAAAGACCAGTCCGCGTGCTTCGATCAGGTCATGGACCTCGTTCAGCAGCGCGGGTATGCGCTGGACCTCGTCGATGACGGTCCAGCCGGTGTGGTCGGGGGCAATGAGTTGCCGAAGGTGCCCGGGATTTGCGGACAGACGATTGTAGTACTCCGACTGGAGCAAGTTGACGAAAAGCGCCTCGGGCAGCCGGTGCTTCAACCACGTGGTCTTGCCCGTGCCTCTGGGGCCGAAGAGGAAGAAGCTCTTGCGCGATTCCAGGGGTTTCTTGATGAGTCGCTCGAACACAGTCGTCCAGCTCGGATACCTTTTGCACCAGCATATAGGGCAAGTTGACGCAAAATGAAGTCCAAAACTGAAAATATCCAGGCGAATCTAAGTTTTTGACAGGTAAGCGCCCTTCAGTTGACCGCCGACCTACTCCCCGGCCACGGTCATGCGCCCCACCTTCACCGTGGGGGCGGCCACCGGGCTCTGCGGGCGGAGGTCGTTGCCGACCATTTCTATCCGGCTCAGCATGTCGTTCAGGTTGCCGGCGATGGTGAGCTCGGACACGGGGTAGGCAAGCTCGCCGTTCTCGATCCAGATGCCGGCGGCGCCCCTGGAATAGTTGCCGGTGACGGCGTTGAAGCCGAAGCCCATCAGCTCGGTGACGTAGAAGCCGTCCTCCACCGAGGCGATGATGTCCTCGGGGCTGTGCTCGCCGGGGATGAGGCGGAGGTTCATGGGGGAAACCCCGGAGGGCTGGCCCACGCCGCGGGCGGCGTTGCCCGTGGACTTGGCGCCGAGCTTGCGCGCGCTGTATGCGTCCAGGAGGTAGCTTCGCAGGAGGCCGGCCTCGACCACGTGCTTGCGCCGGACGCCGACGCCCTCGGCGTCGAACGGACGCGACCCCAATGCCCGCGGAATCGTGCCGTCGTCGACGATGTCCACGAGGTCGGAGGCCACGCGCTCGCCGAGCCGGTCGCACAGGAAGGAAGCGCGCCGATAGAGGGCGTAGCCGGAGACGGCTTGCGCCACGTGCCGCACCAGCGTGCCCGCGATGGACGCGTCGAAGACCACCGGTACTTCGCGGGTACGCACCTTGCGGGCGCCCAGCCGGCGGGTGACGCGGCGCCCTGCCTCCCGGCCCACGTCCTCCGGGGAATCCAGCGCGTCGCGGCGCCGCGCGGCCGTATACCAGTGATCCCGCTCCATGGAGCCGTTGGAGGTCGCCACCGGCGCCAAAGAGAGATGAAAGCTGGAGGTGGCGTACTCGCCGGAAAAGCCCTGGGAATTGGCGTGGATGAGGCGGTTGAACGAGCTGGCGAACTCGGCGCCCTCGGAGTTGGTCACCCGCGGGTCGTATTGCAGCGCGTGCTCCTCGGCCGTGCGCGCCGCCTCGATGCCGTCCTCGATGGGAAGTCCCCGAGCCTCCTGGTCCAGCAGGTCCAGGTCCGGCACCTCGGCGGCCATCTCGCCGGCTTCCGGCAGGCCGCCGAACTCATCCTTGGCCGTGGCCCGGGCCATGGCACAGGTCTCGTCCACCAGGCGGTCCAGCGAGGCTCGCGACAGGTCGGAAGTGGAGGTGCCGGCGGCGCTCTGGCCGTAGAACAGCCGCAGCCCGAGCCGCATCTCGTGCGCCTGGCTCACGGTTTCCACCTCGCCGAGCCGCACCTTCACCTGCACGCCCTCGTGCTCGATCAGCGTCACGTCGCCCTGAGAGGCGCCCTTCTCCTTCGCCCGCGCCAGCAAGCCCAGCGCCAGTTCCCGGTCCATCGGCAAACGCTCCATGTCCGCCTCAGCCTTGAGAGCCGCTCGGCCCGCGTACGGACGTGCCGCCCACCACGAGCTGGTCCACGCGGATGGTGGGCAGGCCCACGCCCACGGGCACGCCCTGGCCGTCCTTGCCGCAGGTGCCGATGCCGGCGTCCAGCGCCAGGTCCGCGCCCACCCGGCTCACCCGCGTCAACACGTCCGGCCCGTTGCCGATGAGCGTGGCGTCGCGCACCGGATGGGTCACCTTGCCGTCCTCGATGCGGTACGCCTCGTTGGCGGAAAAGACGAACTTGCCGCTGGTGATGTCCACCTGTCCGCCGCCGAAGGACACCGCGTAGATGCCGTCCTTGACCGAGCGGATGATGTCCATGGGGTCCTCCTCCCCCGCCAGCATGAAGGTGTTGGTCATGCGCGGCATGGGGACGTGGGCGTAGCTCTCGCGCCGGCCGTTGCCCGTGAGCCCCATGCCCAGCAGAGCGGCGTTCAGGCGGTCGTGCAGGTACCCGCGCAGGATCCCGTCCTCGATTAGCACCGTGCGCTGCGTGGGCGTGCCCTCGTCGTCCACGTTGAGGGAGCCGCGCCGCCAGGGGATGGTGCCGTCGTCCACCACCGTGCACAGCTCCGTGGCCACGCGCTCGCCGATGCGGCCGGAGAAGGCCGAGGTCTTGCGCCGGTTGAAGTCCGCCTCGAGGCCGTGTCCGATGGCCTCGTGCAGCAGGATGCCGGGCCAGCCCGGACCCAGCACCACGTCCATGGGACCCGCGGGCGCGGCCACCGCGTCAAGGTTCACCAGCGCCCGGCGCACGGCCTCGCGGGCGCTGGCCTCGCAACGCTCCGCGTCGACGCAGTCGTCCAGCGCCAGGCGTCCGCCCCAGCCGAAGTCGCCGGCCTGCCGGTTGCCCTTGTCCTCCACGATGCAGCGGATGTTGCAACGCACCAGCGGCTGGAAGTCCCCCAGCACCCAACCCTGCGACGAGGCGATGAGCACCACCTTGTTCTCCAGCGACAGGTTGGCGAACACGCCCTTGACGCGCGGGTCGGCCTTGCGCGCGAACCGGTCCAGGTCCTGCAAAAGGCCGATCTTGCGCTCCAGGGGAACATCCGAGAAGGAGCGGGGCACGGGATAAAGGTCGTGGCGCGAAGCCGCCGGGGTCGGAACCCGCGCCGGCCGGTCCGAGCCCCGGTCGTGGGCGATGACGTTGGCCGTCCGCACCGCCGTGTCCAGGTTCTTGATGGTCACGTCGTCGGTGAACGCGTATCCGGTCCTGGCTTCGGCGAGCACGCGCGCGCCGACACCGTTGGCGGTGGATACCGACGCATGCTTGACGAGTCCCTCTTCCAGGTGGACCTGGTCGTGGGTGCGGTACTCGAAATAGAGGTCGGCGTAGTCCGCGTGCCGAGCCATGGCCCTGCCCAGCACCCGGTCCAGATCCGGCGCCGTGACGCCGAACCGCTCGTCGAAGAACGCCGCCGGCGAGAAAGCGGGCGGTCCTCCTTGGCTCTTGTCCAAGATCCCTCTCTTTCCTTATATCGGACTTGCCTGTACACTATTAGATCGGGTGCCGTCGCTCCCCTCCGCAACCACCACAAGAACAGTGTAACGGCAACACACACAACATGAAAGGATGCGGGGAGCGGCCGGACACAGTTTCGAGGAGTTGATCCGATGGACCAGAAAATCGTTCACGTTGTCGGTACGGGGACCATAGGCGAGCCGCTCATCGGTATCCTGGCGAGCTTCAGGGAAGCCTTCGGTATCGACGAAGTGACGTTCAACAAGCAGACCCCGCGGGTCACCGACCGCTCCAAGATCACCGCACTCGAGGGCAAGGGCGCCAAGCTGAGCGTGGACAAGGACCACTGGGACGAGTTCGCCAAGCTCGGCATGAACCCGTCGTTCGACTCCGAAGCCGCCATCGAGCGGGCTTCCGTGGTCATCGACTGCACCCCCGTCGGAAACGAGAACAAGGAGAAGTACTACCAGCACTACGCCGGCAAGAACGGCAAGGGCTTCATCGCCCAGGGCAGCGAGTTCGGGTTCGGGAAGATGTACGCCCGCGGCATCAACGACGCCGCGCTCGACCGGGACGAGGACCGCTTCGTCCAGGTGGTGAGCTGCAACACCCACAATCTCGCGGTGCTCATCGACACCCTGGCCCTGGGACCGGAGAAGGAAGACAACCTCGATGCGGGACGGTTCGTGTGCATGCGCCGGGCCAACGACATCAGCCAGGAGGGCGACTTCATCCCGGCGCCCGAGGTGGGGCGCCACGACGACGAAAGGTTCGGCACCCACCAGGGGCGCGACGCCTACTACCTCTTCAAGTCGCTGGGCCTGGACCTCGACATCTACTCGTCCGCGCTCAAGCTCAACACCCAGTACATGCACACCATCCACTTCAACCTGATGCTCAAGCGCGCCATCGACATGGAGCAGCTCATGCAGCGCATCCGCTCCAACCGCCGCATCGCCGTCACCAGCAAGAAGTCGTCGGCGTCGGTGTTCTCGTTCGGACGGGACCACGGACTGTTCGGGCGCATCCTGAACCACACGGCCATCGTCACCCAGAGCATCGCGCTGCGCGGGGACCGCGAAGTCGTGGGCATGTGCTTCACGTCCCAGGACGGGAACTCGCTCTTGAGCAGCATCGCCGCCACCCTGTGGCTGCTCAATCCCGACACGTATGAGGAGCGGCTCCAGCCCATCCGGCCGTACTTCTTCCGGGAAATCTGACCCGGACCGCCATCGCAACGTCCGGCCCGGGCCTGTCACGGGCCCTGCCCTGTCTACGGCAATCGCTCGAAGCGGGCCACGTCGCCCACCGCGATGTGGTGGCGCCGCGCCACGCCGGCGCGAACTTCCAGCACGTACCGGCTGGCAACTCCCACTCTGACCGAACGCGTCGAGAAGGGCACGGTGTCGTGGATGATCCCCACCACCCGCCGGCGCCGGTCCATGAAGATCATGTCCAGGGACAGGGGCGTATTCTTCATCCAGAAGGAGTGATCGCTCTCGTCCGGGAAAATGAACAACATGCCTTCGTCGTTCCCGAGATCCTGCCGGTACATCAACCCCCAACGCCGCTTCTCGGGGGTACGTGCCACCTCGACGCTGAAGGTGGCCTTGACCCCGTCGGGGCCTTCGAAGATGACCGAAGGCGCCCGGTCGCACGCCGCCTGAAGGCAGAACAGCAGCACGCAGACCGGCAACAACCGCCACCGCGCACCCATCCCGAATGACTTCATGACATCGGCCACGCGCCGCCCCACAGCCGGGTGAGAAACTCGCGCCACGGCAGGATGTCGATGCCGTCGACGCGACGAGCCGCGGGCTCCAGGGATACGACTACATAATGCGAAAGGATGTTCTCCTGACGGAGCGCCTGCAATCCCCTCAGGTCCCGGTTCGAGACCGTCCTTTTGGCCTTCACTTCGACCGCGAGTCGTCCGACGACGAAATCCACTTCGAACTGGGATCTCGACCGCCAGTATTTCGGCAGGCCAAGCAGATGGTAGTCACAATAAGCGCTGATCTCCTGGAACAAGAAGCTCTCGAATGCCTCGCCGTACTCGGTTGTGCCCGGCGGCAGACCGCGACGCCCTTGCAGATGCCGCGCCAAGCCAATGTCGAACAGGTAATACTTGGACGTCGAGACCGCCTTGCGTTTACGGGTTTCAGTATAAGCGGCTACCTCACTCGCAATGAACGTATCCTTAAGGATTCCATAATACTCGCGGACCGTGGACGCGGGGACTTGTGCATCGCTAGCGATCTGAGTGTAGTTGACCATCCGTCCGTGTGACAGCGCGGCCACTTCAAGGAATCGACTGAAGGCCCCGATATTGCGAACCACGGCCTCGGCCGCGACCTCCTCCTTGAGGTAGTCACCCGCGTATGCGGCAAGGTCTTCGGCGGGTTCGTCGGAGAAATAGATCGACGGCAACAGACCGTACTCCAGCGCCCGCGGCAGACGGAAGTCTTCGCCCAGTTCGGCACTGACGAATGGATGCAGCACGCGAGAACGCGCCCGGCCACCGAGCAGGTTAACGCCCTTGCGTCGCAGAGCGCGCGCACTGGAGCCGGTCAGGAAGAAGCGGACGCCGTGCTCTTCGATCATGAGTTGGACTTCGTTCAGGAGCGCCGGCAACTTCTGAATTTCGTCGATCACGATCATCCGGGTCTCCGGTGTCAGGGCCTCCCTGATCAACGCCGGATTTCGGGAGAGGCGGATGAAGAGTGTCTGGTCCAGCAGATTGTAGGTGCGGACGTCCGCGAGCTGCTGGCGGATCAGCGTGGATTTGCCGGTCTGGCGCGGACCGAAAAGGAAGCAGGACCTCTGCCGCAACAACTCCCTGGCATTGAGGTGACGCGCTATGACCGGAGGAAGCATTTGATGACAATCCGCAAGTAAGTTGTGGATTATCATGACAACCAACAGCCTATCTGTCAATCATCCTGCTATTCCGCGGGTTCAGGGTCGAGATTGGCGCTACAAGAGAGTTTCAGCTAAGTTAGGCGGCTGGAGTTGAAACGATCATCGGAGTCACCCATCACCCTCCACGAATCCAGCCATGATCCAACCTTCGTACCGCGAATTCGCGGCACTCGCCAAGCAGGGAAACGTCGTTCCGGTGTACGAGGAAACCCTTATGGACCTCGAGACGCCGGTGTCGTTCTACAACCGCCTGAAGAAGAGCCGGCACTCGTTCCTGCTGGAAAGCGTGGAAGGGAGCGAGCGCTGGGCGCGCTATTCGTTCCTCGGCACCGAGCCGGAGATGGTGTTCAAGGCCTGGGGCAACGAGGTGGAGGTGACCGAGGGGCGGAAGAAGAGAAAGTGGACCTGCGATGATCCGTTGAGGGCGCTCACGGAAATCCTCGAAGGGTACCGGCCCGCCAACACAATTCCGGATCTGCCGTTTACCGGCGGTGCCTTGGGCTACGTCTCCTACGACGCGGTGGAGCGGGTGCACGGGGTGGCCAACCCGGACCGGAGCTCCAACCGCTATCCCGACATCTACTTCATGTTGGTGCGCACGCTGGTGAGCTTCGACAACCTCAAGCACACCATCACGATCATCGACAACGTCCACATCGACACCAGCAAGAGCCTGCGCGTCCTTTACGGCGAAGCGGTGGCCCGCATCGAGCGGGTAAGGACCTCCCTGCGGAAGTCCCCCGACGCCCTGGAGGCCAGAAGCCTCACCGCGACCGGAGACGGCGTCCGGTACCGTTCCAACGTCACGCCGCACACGTTCCGCGCCATGGTGCGCCAGGGGAAAGAGTACATCGCCGCGGGCGACGTCATCCAGGTGGTGCTGTCCCAGCGGCTGGAGGCGAAGACCCGGGCCGAGCCGCTGGAGATCTACCGCGCTCTGCGCTTCACCAACCCGTCTCCCTACATGTTCTACCTGGAGCTGGGCGATCTCAAGATCATCGGCTCTTCGCCCGAGATCCTGGTGCGCCTGACCGGCCGCCGGATCGAGTACCGGCCCATCGCCGGCACGCGGCCGCGGGGCAAGGACGCGCGGGAGGAACGGGAGCTTGAGGAAGACCTTCTCGCCGACCCAAAGGAGCGCGCCGAGCACATCATGCTGGTGGACCTCGGGCGCAACGACGTGGGACGCGTGGCCGAGGTGGGCTCGGTGGAAGTGGACCAGCTCATGGTCGTGGAGCGCTATTCCCACGTCATGCACATCGTCTCCAACGTCAAGGGTGAGCTGGCCCCGGACAAGACGCCGCTTGATCTGTTCGGCTCCTGCTTCCCGGCGGGCACGGTGTCGGGCGCGCCCAAGGTCCGGGCCATGCAGATCATCAGCGAGCTGGAGCCGGAGCGGCGCGGACTCTACGCCGGCGCCGTGGGCTACCTGAGCTTCAACGGCAACCTCGACACCTGCATCGCCATCCGCACCATCACTCTCCACAACGGCACCGCCGTGATCCAGGCCGGCGCCGGCATCGTCGCCGACTCCGACCCCGCCACCGAGTACGAGGAGACCCTCAACAAGGCCCGCGGCATGCTCAAGGCCATCGAACTGGCGGAATCCTGGCGCAAGGAGCGGTAACAGACGGCCACATGATCCTGCTCATCGACAACTACGACTCGTTCACCTACAACCTCTACCACTACCTGGCCGAGTTGGGCGCCGAGGTACGCGTGGCGCTCAACGACCAGATCGCCGCGGACGCCGTGGAGGAAATGCGCCCGAGCGCCATCGTCGTGTCGCCCGGCCCGTGCACGCCCAACGAAGCCGGCGTTTCGTGCGAAGTCATCCGTCGCTACGGCCCGCGCATCCCCATCCTCGGCGTATGCCTGGGCCACCAGTGCATCGGCGCCGCCTACGGCGCCCGCGTGGTGCGCGCCGCCGAGATCATGCACGGCAAGATGTCCGACGTCACCCACGACGCCCGCACCATCTACCGCTCCCAGGCCAACCCCTTCGCCGCCATGCGCTACCACTCCCTCGTGCTGGACCCCGAGAGCCTCCCCGACGAACTCAGCGTCAGCGCCCGCACCGCCGACGGCGTCATCATGGGCGTCCGCCACCAGCGCCACCCGGTGGAGGGCGTACAGTTCCACCCGGAATCGATCCTGGCGGAGGGCGGGAAGACGCTGCTGAAGGATTTTCTGGAGTGCTACGCGTGACCCTTCCCACGGGCCTCGGGAACAGACACGAGCAACCATCGCGATCCGGCCAGTCACTCCGACCTCCGCTGTCAACATCGAGCGACCACCAAACCAGCGGACTGTTCCAGGATGTCTGTCGAACATGGAGGCACAGAAATGATACTGGTCACTGCGAGAAAACACTTTGATGAAGATAAACAGAGAGCACGGCTACTTACGAGTCACGCCAGCGACCTTGAGCAGGGGCTGTTGAAGGATGATGTTCTTCGGTCGGCGTGGATGATAGCCGTCGGAGCAAGCGACGCCTATTTCTGTGACGCGTATGCTGATCTCGTTGCCAGAACCCTACGAGCTAAAGACTCCGAGCCAAACATCGAGCTTCCTCACCGCCTAGGAAGCTTGCAAGTCCCGGTCACTGCAGTCATCCGTGAGTCTAGCGGTTGGCGTTGGAGAATGGCTGCCAGAGGCCTGATGGAACGAGAAAACGTCCTTTCAATCGACCGGATAAAAGAGCTGTTCAACCACTTCTTCGACGAACAGAGGAAACTAATGAACCCAACCACAATAGAGCCTTGGATCCTGCACAAGGACTCTCGGCAACGCTTGTGGGGATTCTCGAAGACGACTTATCGGCGTGGGAACGATAAGCCTGCCGCGTGCCGTGCAGCCGTAAGGAAGTTCGGAGAACGAATGTCCAACATTTTCCAGCGTCGTCACGATTGTATTCATAATTGCGACCGGCCGAAAGCTGCCCTTCAGCAAACTAGTGTGGCAGGAGTCAAAAAAGCTATTGAGGACATAGAGTTCCTGGTCAATCGCTGCCACGAAGCCTTCGTCAACGAATTTCCGGAGTACATCGGCAGATGTGGCTTCTCGGGAGCCACCAAGAATGCGGTGACTTAGTCCCAATGTTGCAGAAAGTCTGTGAAGAGCGGTCCGAAGCACACTCCCTACGAATCGTCATTCCCGCGAAAGCGGGAATCCAGGCGGGGCGTGGGCAGAGACACTGGCCAGTTGACCCCGCTCCACCCCTGGATTCCCGCTTTCGCGGGAATGACGATTCGTAAGGGATGGCTTCGGATCGCTCTCCACAGAACTATTATTGCAACATTGAGGCTAGTGTGGTGTCTGGCCAATTCGCATCATAATCTGCGGGTCTTTTTCGCCGTCGGCTGCGTTGCTCTTCCTCGCGTGGTGCCCGCCACTCCTCGTCATCGCGCCTTGCCCACGACAAAAAATCTTCCGCATATTATGACGCGAATTAACCAGACACCACACTAGTTGTGGTTTGGCTGTGCTCGATAATCCTGCTCATCAGGTCCGCATCCAATAGGCTTCTGCGGTTGAGAGGCCAATCAAGGGAAGGATGCCAGCCCTCGGAGGCGTTTACGCCACGAGACTGATTCCGTGCCGAGCCAAGAGGTCCGGCAATTGCGGATGATCCACCAACGTTCCCTTTTCAGTCGATTGTAACTTCTCTATCCCGCGGTCGAACACTCCGTAAACATCCTTCCCGGTCAAACGAGAGGGATAGAGCAGGCCGTCGATCTCGGCGTGTTCGGCGTAGATCGTTTCCGCGAACGCGCGTCCCGCCGCATGATTCCTGGCACGAACGACATCGGTCGGAGCGCCGATCCGGGCGCATCCGTCGCCGCGCAGATCGAGCAACGTCAGCAACCCTCCAGACCTCGGGGAGATACGCACCCAAACGCGTTCCGTGATCTCCTTCAGACCGACCTCGCGGCTGCGCCGCCGCGTGAACCGGTCTCTCACCACGGTTTCGATGAAGACGGTTGCGAAGTCCGGAGAGGAATATAGGACCGTGTACCCCGCGGTGAGAGTACAGAACCGCGAATCGCCGCGGCCGGTTCCAAGCGGAGATGCCTGATAGCGGCTTGGTACGATCCGGTAGTTTTCGGGAAACGCCGCCTTGAGGAGCACAGGCCGAATCCTGTGCCGAGGATAACTGGGCACGCTCACGTGAAGGAGGAACCGAAGCCGGGTGCCGCGCCGAGGACATCTTCGATGTGTCCTGCTTTCAGCAACTCAAGGGGTAGGGCGGCGGTGTCTTCGAACGGCCATTCCTGGGTGAGGAACGCCCAGGCCAGTTCCGGGTCTCCGACAGCAGCGGCGACATCCGCCAAGCCGGCGACCACCCGTCCGGGACCGAGGATCTGTGCCGCGGGAATGTTCAATCCTCGCTTCGTCGACCTCCAGGCGAGGAGAATTCTCCTTTCCACCCAGTCGTAGATGGTGGTCCGGGAAACCTTGAGCCGCGCCGCCGCCTCCGAAACGCCCAGAATGTCCTCTCCGCCTCGACGAACGACGAACGGGCGCAGCCTTTCCGGTATGTCAACGACAGCGTCTCGTTCTTCGACCTCGCATTGCGCAGCGGCCGTTTCCAGGGCGACTGCGACTGCAAGATGCGCCTCACGCGGGTGATCGCGGACAAAATGCCTGGCGCTGCTCGACAAGCCCGGCAAACCCTCCGCGAGCAACCCCATCGCCTGTTTCATCGATCCGATGGACCCAGCCATCTTACCCTCCTCCTGTTCATGACAGAACACGGACCAGGATAAGGCAAGATGTCCAGTTTGTAAAGTATGTAAACCTAAACCTGCTGCGCCGCGTACGCTCGGGCGCACTCTTCGCTGCAGAAGTAGTTCTCGCCGGAGCGGTAGGCTTCGTTCTTGGGGACGTAGCTCTTGCAGTGGGGGTCCAGGACCATGGATTCGCCCTGGGACGGGTCGGTGTTGCCCCCCTTGCGTTTGAGGCTCGAGTAGAGCAGCACCACGAAGAGGTAGACGAGCAGGCCCAGTATGAGAAATTTTAGGATCATCTCATCGGCACCGTTGGGACTCGCGGCGTCTCCTGTGCGTCGGGACCGGCGATCGGGCGCACGCGGTTGTCATCTTCCACCTGGGCCAACAGCTCCCGGATGCTGACTCCCAGACGCGCGTGCTTCAGTTCCGGTGCGATCTCGCACAGCGGAGACAGCACGAACCGGCGCCGGTGCAACTCGGGGTGCGGAATGATCAAGTCGGGTCCTTCCAACACCGTATCATCATAGAACAGGATGTCCAGATCGATGACCCGGTCCGCCCAGTGCGGGCGCGCGGCCGGGCGGCCCATCTTCCTCTCGACGGTCTGGCAATGTTGCAGCAGGATGTGCGGCTCCAGGCCCGTGTCCACGGCCGCGACGCCGTTGACGTACCATTCGGTGCTCGCCGCGCCCCACGGCTCGGTGGCGAACCAGGACGAGACTTCGCGCACCCAAGTTTCCGGGAACTCCCCGATCTCGCCGACGGCGCGGCGGCAGTTCCGCTCCTTGTCTCCTTGGTTCGAACCCACCCCGATGTAGGCGCGCTTCGTCATGGACGTCGGCGTCCTGTCCGGTCCATTCGCACGCGACCTAAAGGCTGAGTTGCTGGAGCCGCTCCACGGCTTCCTTCAAGCGTTCCGCCGGCGAGCACAGGGTCATCCGGATGAAGCCTTCGCCGGGCTCGCCGAATCCGTTTCCGGGTGTCGTCACGATGCCTGCTTCGTCGAGCAGCCGGGCGGTGAAGTCCGTGGAAGTCCATCCCCCGGGCACGGGCAGCCACACGTAGAAGGTCGCCCGGGGCGGAGGAAGCTCGAAGCCGGCGCGGTGCAGGCCGTCCACCACCGTGTCCCGCCGCTCCTGGTACACTTCGCGGATCGGCTCAAGGAACTCCTCCGCGTGCTCCAGGGCGACGATGGCCGCTTCCTGGACCGGCTGGAAGACCCCCGAGTCCACGTTGGATTTCACCTGGCCCAGGGTTCCCACGAGTTCCGCGCAGCCTACCGCCATGGCGATACGCCAGCCGGTCATGTTGAAGGTCTTGGACAAGGAGTGGAACTCGATGGCCACGTCCTTGGCGCCATCCACCTGCAGAATGCTCGGCGCGCGATACCCGTCGAAGCCCATCTCCGTGTACGCCGCGTCATGGCACAAAACGATGTTGTGCTTGTGGGCGAACTCCACCGCTTCCTTGAAAAAGCTCTCATCCGCCACCGCACCGGTGGGATTGTTGGGATAGTTGATCCACAGCATCTTCGCGCGCTTGAGCACGTCGGACGGTATGCTCGAAAGGTCCGGCAGAAAGCCGTTCTCCCGGTGCAACGGCAGGAAGTGGACCGAACCTCCGTTGAACTTGGTGCCGATCTCGTAAACCGGATAGGCGGGTGTGGGCACGAGCACCACGTCGCCCGGGTCCACGTAGGCCACCGCCATGTTGGCCACGCCTTCCTTGGAGCCGATGAGGGAGACCACCTCGGTGGCGGGGTCCAGGGTGACCCCGAAGCGCCGCGCGTACCAGTCCGCCACCGCCTGGCGGAACTCCATCATGCCCGAACTGCTGGGGTACCGGTGGTTGGCCGGCTGGGTCGCGGTCTCCGACAAGCGTTGGATAATCCTTCCGGGCGTGGGCAGGTCGGGGTCCCCGATGCCCAGGTCGATGAGGTCGACTCCCTTGGCCTGGGCGGCGCGTTTCTTCCGGTCGATCTCGGCGAACAGGTACGGTGGCAACTCCTGGATGCGTTTGGCCTTGCTGAACATTACGGGCGACTCGCTTTCTCGGTTGATGGATCGGGTCTACGACGGTTCCCCCCGTAAACCGGGATCCGAGGCCAACTTGAACCCGCCAGCTTACAACATTTCCCGCCCGCTAGCGAAATCCCGCGAACACGGTGTTCGCGGCAACCGGTGGAAACGGCTATATCTTGACACTCTACTTTCATTTTCTCACGAGAACCCCTGACGGAGGCCCCACCCATGCCGTTCCATATCGTCGTAGACGGCTACAACGTCATCGGCAGTGAAGAGGGTCTTCGCGGCGACCTGGAGCAGAAGCGCAACGCGCTCGTCAAGGAGGTCGCCGCGTACCAGACGCGCACGGGCCACTCCCTGACCACCGTCTTCGACGGTTGGCGCAACGGCCGGGACGAGGAGACGCGCCAGCAGGTGGGTGACGTGACGGTGGTGTTCTCGCGCTACGGCGAGAAGGCCGACGCGGTCATCGAGCGCATGGCGCACGAGATCGGGGAAACCTGCATCGTGGTGACCTCCGACCGCGACCTGCGCCGCGGCGTGGAGAGCAGCGGCGCCGTGGCCGTCTACGTGGGCGAGTTCCTCGCGAAGATGAGGGTGAACCCGGACGCGCCTTGTTCCGACGAGGAGGACGACGACTTGGAGCCGCTTCCGCGGGGACGCGACGGGCGCAAGAAAGGCAACCCGTGGCGGCTCTCGAAAGCCGAGCGGGTGCGCCGGGAACGCCTCGCCAAGTTGTAACGACTCCGGCCCCTCCCCGCCCCTGGATTCCCGCTTCCGCGGGAATGACGAATCGGGGGGCTCTGCCTCATCAGTTTTGACACAGCCTGTTCCGCGGGAGACGCTTCGGGGCGTCGGTGCCAAATTCCTTCCAAGTGGAGCCTTGACAGCCTGTTCCGCGGGACCGACGAGTTCGGTCTCAACTCGGCCTGATGCCGCGCAGCCGCTCGCTGCGCCGGCGTAACAACTCGAGCGTCGTCAGGAGCAGGATCGAGACACAGACCAGGAGAGTGGCTACCGCGAGGATGGTCGGGCGGATCTCTTCCCGGATGCCCGAGAACATCTTCCACGGGATGGTGCGCTGTTCCACGGAACCGACGAACAGCACCACCACGACTTCGTCGAACGACGTGATGAAGGCGAACAGGGCGCCGGACACCACGCCGGGGAGGATCAGCGGCATCGTCACCTTGAAGAACGTCTGGACAGGGTTCGCTCCGAGCGTGGCCGCGACCTGGGGCAGGGACTGATCGAAACCGGCTAGTGTGGCGGTCACCGTGATCAACACGAACGGCGTGCCCAGCGCCGCGTGGGCGAGTATGACGCCCAGGTGCGTCGACGAGATGCCGATGAGCGCATAGAAAAAGTACATGCCCGTGGCGGAGATGATCAACGGCACGATCATCGGGGATATCAAGAGCGCCATGAAGGCCGTCTTGAACGGCATCTCGGAGCGGCTCAGGCCCAGGGCCGCCAGTGTTCCGAGAACCGTCGAGATCAGCGTTGCGAAGACGGCGATGACAAGGCTGTTGCGCACCGCGTCCTGCCAGGAAGCCTCGGTGAAGAACTCGTAATACCACTTGGTGCTGTAGCCGGCGGGATCCAGGGACAGCATCTCCGGGGTGAACGTGAAATAGGGCAGTTCGTTGAAGCTCAACGGGATGATCACGAAGATGGGGCCGATCAGAAACACGAAGATGACGGCACAGATCCCTCGGTACGTGTAGTGCCATACCCGTTCCAGCGGCGATGCATATATCGGCAGGGGCATGGAAAGACTCAACCCAGCTTCATGTTGTCGACGCCGACGATCCGGTCGTAGATCAGGTAGAGTGCCAAGACCAGACCGAGCAACAGGGCTCCGAGCGCGGCCGCGAGGCCCCAGTTCAGCGTTTCACCGACATGCAAGGCGATGAAATTGGAGATGAAGGTGCCGGTGCGGCCTCCGACCAGCGCCGGCGTGATGTAGTAGCCGATGGAAAGTATGAACACCATGATGCAACCAGCCCCGATGCCCGCGACCGTATTGGGCATGTATACCCTTACGAACGCGGTGAAGGGTGTCGCGCCGAGTGAGCGGGCGGCGCGCATCAAGGACGGAGGAATCGTTTTCATCACGGAGTACAGCGGCAGGATCATGAACGGCAACAGGATGTGAACCATCGCCACCACCGTGCCGAACTTGTTGTGGATCATCTGCAGCCGGCCGTCCTCGGATATGAGCCCGACGAAAACCATCAGGTCGTTCAGCACCCCTTCGGTCTGCAGGAGCGCGATCCAGGCCGTGGTGCGCACGAGCAGGGATGTCCAGAACGGCAACAGGACGAGGATCATCAGCAGATTGCTGATGCGCAGCGGCAACGTGGCCAGCAGATAGGAGACGGGATAGCCCAGCAGCAGGCACAGCACGGTAATCAAACCGCTCATCCACAGAGTGCGGTAGAACAGCGTAAAGTAAATGCGGCGCGGCTCCGGCTGCCTGACGATGGCGCCGCGCTCACTCGTTTTCAAGTCGGCGGCGGCGAGGAAGTAAGCGTTTGTCAACGCCCCCGACTCCCGATGGATCAGGCGCCAGGTGCTTGGGTCTCCCCAGCGTTTGTCCATGGCTATCACCTGATCCCGGTAGGGAGCCCCGGTGATGCGCGCCGCCCCCCTGCCGGACTTCCTGAACAGGCTCGACATGCCGGACTTCTCGTAGTTCAGCCGGCGGCCGACACGGCCCAGCGCCCTGTCCTTGAAGGCGGTGTGAATATCGCGCACCAGGGCTTCGAAGACCGCCTCGTCGGGCAACCTCTCACGATCGGGGTCCCAGTCCTGGATGGACGCAACCGTGCGCGGCAACACGGATACGACGATCCGGTTGTCGACGCTGCGAAACAGCATGTGGCCGATGGGAAACAGGAAGAAGACCAGCACGAAGCCCAGCAAGGGCAGGACCAGCAACAGCGCTCGCAGCCTGTTGCGTACCAAGGCCTTCTGAAGGCTGATCTTCAGCGGGGTGCCGTCCGCGGTTCGCATCACCTCGTGGGTTGTCGTGGACATGCGGATCGGCCTGGCGTTGGGCAAAAAGGGAAGGTTTGCCGGGCGGAACACCGTTGGCCCCGCCCGGCAAGGAAACGCCTACTTGGCGAGCCAGGCGTTGAACTTGTCGTTGAGTTCGGCCTGGTGGTCCGCCCACCAGACATAGTCGGAAATGAGGACGGTCTTGGAATTTTCGGGGCTCGTGGGCATGTGCGGCTTCATATCGACGCCGAGCTTGGCATGCTTACCCACCAGACCGGCGGAAGAGTGCCGCGCGGGCCCATAGGAAATGTACTTCGCCTGGTCGGCCAGCCTCTGCGTGTCGGTGGCGAAACGCACATATTTCTTCACCGCGGCGAGATTCTTGTTGCCTTTCGGCACCACCCATCCGTCCAGATCGAAAGCCTGCCAGTCCCACATGATCGCGATGGGCTGCTTCTTTTCGGCGATGGCGGAAAACAGCCGGCCGTTGTACGCCGACGCGATCGCGACCTCGCCGTCCGCCAGCAACTGCGGCGGCTGAGCCCCCTTGGTCCACCAGACGACCTGGTCCTTGATGGTATCCAGCTTGGCGAACGCGCGGGCCACGCCCTCGTCGGTACTCAGCACCTTGTAGACGTCCTTGGCGGCAACGCCATCGGCGACAAGGGCCCATTCCATGTTGTTGTTCGGCCTCTTTTCCAGCGCCCTCTTGCCGGGAAAGGCCTTCAGGTCGAACACGTCGAGCAGGCTGGAGGGCTGCTTGCCCTTGAAGACATCGGTGCGGTAACCGAAGGTCGTCGAATAGACGATCTGCGGAATGAAGCAATTGGTTCCCCCAACCGTGAGCGTCCCGGCAAAGAAGTCCTTGGACGCGGGCGTGCCGTCGGGAGCCGAAGCCAGCCACGTGTCGGCGTCAATGGCTTCGACCAACCCTTCGTCACAGGCGACGATGGCATCGGCGGCGGTCATGTCGATGAGGTCCAGTGTCACCTTGCCGGATTCGATCTCGGCCCTCAGTTTGGCCAACGCGCCCGACCCCAGGTCGTGATTGACGATCTTCACACCGGGGTTCGCGGCCATGTAGGGGTCGTGGTAGGCCTGCTGCTGGCTGGCGGTATAGGCCCCGCCCCACGACACGACGTTCAGATTCTGCGCCTGGGCACTGCCGGCCGCCAGCACGAACGCGGCCGCGATTGCCAAGGAACTCAGTATTCGCTTCATCGATTTCCTCCAATGCTATTGTCCCTGTCGTTGGTGACGGGACATCCTTTGTCTCCGGCTGCCGCCTTCCCTCCCGCGGGACGAATCCCGGGGCCCGGTTACGCGGGAGCGGCCTCCTTACCGGACGCATCGAGCGCCCTGCAATCCTCGGCGGCCCAGGCGAGTTGAATCCACGTGCCTTCCGAAAGGGAGGCGTGGTGAGGGGCGTTCGGTACCTTGACGATGAACTCGTCGTCTCCGGCGACGGTCAGCCGCGCACGAATGTGGTCCCCCAGATAGATCAACTCCTCCACGCGACCGCTCACGACATTCTCTTCGGCGCCGCCATTCCGTTCGATGGCAACCCGTTCAGGGCGCAGGGACAGACAGGTTGACGCGCCTTCTCCGCTCACATTCACTTTCAGGGCGCGAACGGTCGCCCCATCCTGCAGCACCACCTCGCAATAGTCCCCGTCAACGGAGGCCACCTTGCCCCGCAAGCGGTTGTTCTCGCCGATGAACTGCGCGACGAAGGCATTCTCCGGCTCTTCATAGAGAACGTTGGGCGTCGCCAGTTGCTGAATGACGCCGTCGTTGAAGACCGCGATACGGCTGGACATGGTCAGCGCTTCGGATTGATCGTGGGTCACGTAGATGACGGTGACGCCGAGATTCTCGTGAATGCGCTTGATCTCGTACTGCATTTCCTCGCGCAGGTTCTTGTCCAGCGCACCGAGGGGCTCGTCCATCAACACCAGGGCCGGCTCGAAAACGAGTGCGCGCGCCACCGCCACACGCTGTTGCTGGCCGCCGGAGAGCTGGGCGGGCCGCCGGTTCTCGAAGCCGGACAGCCGGACCATATCGAGTATCCGCTCCACCTTGCCGCGGATCTCCGGCTTGGGAATCTTGCGGACCTGCAGGGGAAACGCCAGGTTTTCGCCTACCGTCATGTGTGGAAACAGCGCATAGTTCTGGAACACCATGCCGATGTCGCGCCGGTGCGGCGCCACATGGTTGATGGGCTGATCGTTGAGATAGATTTCGCCGTAAGTCGCCGGCTCGAAACCGGCGAGCATCATCAGGCAGGTGGTCTTGCCCGATCCGGACGGCCCCAGCATGGTCAGGAACTCGCCCGCTTCGATGTCCAGATTGAGATCCTGGATAACCAGGGTCTCACCGTCATAACTCTTCTGAACGCGATCGAACCTGACTATCCTGGGCTTGGTCTCAAGCATTTCGACTATAACGGTCCCCGAGGGACGTTACGAGAAAGGCGAGCTCGACTATGCGGCAACCGGCCTCTACACCCTGCGAACTCGGCCCAGTGAATGCACGACGATATATCAGATAGGGTCGAGCCACAACCCCTGGCGGAACGAGCGATCACGAAGAATGATCGGGGCCCTCGGATTCCCCGCCGCGGCACTCGAACCCGCTGCCACGTGTCAGTGCCGTACGATGTTGTGCTCCGGTCCGTACGGGAACCCGGTGATGTCCTCGGAGCCGTCTTCCTTCACCACCAGGATGTCGTGCTCGCGGTATCCCCCGGCGCCGGGCCGGCCCACGGGGATCATGATCATCGGCTCCATGGACACCACCATGTTGGGCTCGAGCACCGTCGTGACGTCCTCGCGAAGCTCGAGGCCGGCCTCGCGGCCGTAGTAGTGGCTCAGCACGCCGAAGCTGTGGCCGTAGCCGAAGGTGCGGTTGCCGAGCAGGCCGTAGCCCTCGTAGATCTCGTTGAGCGCGGCGGCGATGTCGCAGCACCGCACCCCGGGCTTGATCAGTTCGATTCCCGCCTCGTGCACTTCGATGTTGATCTTCCACAACCGCAAGTGCTCGTCGGAGCACTCCTCGGCGAACAGCGTGCGCTCGAGCGCCGTGTAGTAGCCCGCGGGCATGGGAAAGCAGTTGAGGCTCAGGATGTCGCCGCGTTCGATCTTCCGGGAAGTAACCGGGTTGTGGGCGCCGTCGGTGTTGATGCCGGACTGGAACCAGGTCCACGTGTCCATCAGCTCCACGTGGGGCTGGCTCCCGCCGATCTCGCGCACCATGGCCTGGGTCGCGTGCAGGGCTACCTCGTACTCCGGGACTCCGACCCCGATGGCCTCGACGCACGCCGCACCGCCGATGTCGGCGATGCGCGCGCTCTCGCGGATCCAGGCGACCTCCTCGTCGGACTTGACCATGCGCATGCGCATGGCCGGCTTGCCCACGTCCACAAGGTCCGCCGTGGGCAACGCTCCCTGTAGCTTGCGGAAGTTCTCCACGCTGATGTGGTCGAACTCGATGCCGACCCGGCAACCATCCTGGACCAGCCTCTTCACGGCAACGAAGTAGTTGTCCCGATGCCAGTCCGTGTAGACCAGATTGTCGCCGACGGTGCGCCGCCAGGGTTGACCGGCGTCGATGTTGGCCGAGATCGTGGTCTGGCCCTCGTGCGTGACCACCAGGCCGTAGGGGCGTCCGAACGAACAGTAGAGGAAGTCGCTGAAGTAGTGGATGTTGTGATGCGAGGTGAAGAGGCAGACATCGATCTGCCTCTCCGCCATGTGGGCGCGCAGGGCCGCGAGCCGGCGGTTCATTTCCTTGGCGGAGAAGGTCGGTCTGACCTTCTCCCCGTTGGGGATCGTCTTGAGTTGTTCCATGCTCGTCACCCCCAACGTTTCACCGGACTGTGACTAGACTCGTCCGGCGAGCTCCGGTGAATCGGCGGTGTAGCGGTAGGCGCGGAAGACGTAATTTCCTCCGATGTACGAGGGGTGCTCTTCGGAGAAGTATGGCGAGACGTACTCCCAGACGATCTCGCCCGCCGAGGTTACCTCGAAGAACCTTCCCCAGACACCTTCGCAGATCAACGTGTTGCCCGACGCCAGCCGCTGCGCGCCGCTGATGAACCAACTGAAGAAGGTCCCCGGCGGGGAGCCCTGGTACTGCCAGACGATCTCCTTCGTCGCGGGGTCCAGCTCGATCACCCGCGACCCCGCGCCCGGCCCGCCATAGAGTACGTCGGCGCCGTTGGCGAAGAACAGCAGGTTGCCGTTGTCCAGAAAGTGCACGTTGTGCTGCTGCCCGTAGGACCAGTCGCAATGCTCCCACTTGAACGCCTTGGTCTCCCGGTCGATGATCGCCATCAGGTGGTTGTACCGGAAGTTCACCAGCAGATCGCCGTTGTCCAGCGGCCAGAGTGAGTTCGCGTGACTGAACTCGACGCGCGAGACGATGGGATTGAGGGGGTAACGGTACATCTCCTCCGAGGCGGCGGCGTCCCATTCCCAGACCGGGTTGCCGTCACGGTCGATCTCCCGCAGCACATCGCTGTAGATGCCGTCCGGGTGTTCGCTCCCCTCGCGCCCGCCCTTCACTCGTCGGGCCTGCCCGTCGGACAAGAGCTTCCACGAAGCGTACACGGTGTTGCCGTTGGGACAACGCCGCTGGTCATGGTGATGGTAAGGATCGACGTGTTCCCAGACGATGTTGCCGTCCCAGTCGAGCTCCAGGAGATGTCCGCCCTTGCCGCGCAGGCCGCTCGGGCCGTCGGTGGTCTGAACGGCGGCCAGCAGATTGCCGCTGGGCAAGAGGTGACCGTAAAGCCCCGCGAAACCCGGCAAACGCCATTCGTGCACCACGTTCCCCCGCAGGTCGATCAGGTGGGTGGCCCTGCGGCCGAGGGGGCTGAAGATGGTGTAACCCGGCGTCGCGCGCGCCTCGTCGAAGATCGTGAGTCCGGTCCGAAGATGTCGCATACCCGCTCGGGGACAGGGGCTTGACGTTCAGTTTTCCGAGAACGTCAGGCCGTCGCGCTCGTTGTCGAGTTCCCTGTCCATGAAGTCCACCACCAGCGGCCAGGCGAGCCTGGCCGTGTGCGGATGGTAGCCCTCGGTGCCGGGGTCCACGAAGCCGTGGCCGCCGAAGGGAAAGAAGTGCCACTCCAGCGGCTGCCCGTTGGCGAGGAAGCTCTCCCACACCTTTTGCTGGATGGGCACGGTGGAGATGCGGTCGTCGACGCCGTACAGGATGATGGACGGGCACTGGATCTTGCGGGCGGCATCGTAGGGATGGACCGGCCGGATCTCGGTGGTGGGCTCTTCGCGAACCGTCGGATAGTAGCCGACGAAGGCCCTGACCTCGGGAGTGGCGGCGACGAAGTGGATGGCGATGCGTCCGCCCATGCAGTAGCCGGACACGGCCACGCGGCCGGCGTCCACGTCGTCCCGGGAAGTGAGGTAATCCCAGCCCTGCCGTATAACCCGGACGAAGTCCCCGTCCCTGGTGCGCGCCTGGATCTGCCGCCCCGTGTGGATGTGGGTCACGTCGGGGTAACCCAGCAGCGAGTACAGCTCGGGCACCACCACGGTGTATCCGAGATGGGCGAACTTCAGCGCCTCGACCTTGAGATAGTCGGTGAGGCCCGTGTTCTGGTGGGTCATGAGCAGGGCCGGGCCGGGCTCGGCGCGCTCCGGCGCCGCCAGATAACCGTAAATCCCGTCCCTTTCGGGGGTAAGGGTGCGTTCGTGTACCTTCATGATTTGAGGCGGACCATCCTAACCGCTCCAACGGAGCGAATCAACTCTCCGGTCTCAAGTCAACCGCAATCCCGGAATCGCCCATCCGTCCGCTCCGATTCCATCAGCCGCCACGCCCTCAAAGCCCCCTTTGGCACGTTGACCGCCGGCCTACCGGGCCGAACCCCGGCCCGTTCACCAGACCCCGCCGTACCCTTCCCGGAATCACGGACCGCTTGACGCGCCCGGGTCTCGCGCTGGCCGGGCGACGGACCGTCGACATCGTGGACCCACATCAAAATGTCGTACCAAACCGCAACATGTAAAGGTATTCATCCGGACGCCGGATACCATAGACACCGAGTCTTGTCTGACCTTGGCTGATCAACTCAAGACCAACTTTCCGGCTTTCCTCTTCATACTCCACGATTGGCATCACGACCTCATTCTTCCCGGCGGCGAAACCGTAACCCACCTTGACCGCCATTTGATGCCGACCCTCAATTGAAAGTGTTGGACCGATTTCAACCACCATCCCTTCATCACCGCTGCCGTGGTGATAAGCTATCGTTCCATCAATAACAGGGCCGAATTTTTCCGTCAGGTTCCCCCTAACTTCAATGGCAGTGAGGAGGTGTTCATTCTGGAAACCGAGCCCAAGTGCCACCGTGATCAGACCGCCCGCTTCTCGTTCAATGCCCGTCTTGAAGCTGACCTCGTCGACCTGTCCTGCAACCCCGCCGCCCACATAGAACTCGTTTCTCTCCTCAATGTCGCCCCCATGGCGTTCGAATCTCGTACTTCCGTGCAAGACAAACTCAATATTCTCATAGTTGAACGGCCGGCTACCCGTCAATCGCGTGCGATAACGGTATGAGTGCGTGTCAGTTGCCCTGAATTCGGAATTAGTCTCACTTTCCGACCAGATCCACACCGCATCATTATCGAGATCGACTTGCCAATGTTTGGTTCCAAAACCTTCTGCGCGGTTGCCAATGGCGACTAACCTGCTTGTAAACTCAGAATCAGTCTTCGATAGATCAACCGATTCAAGCGACGTCTCACCATAGGCCAGCCCCCCGATTCCCCAAAGCCACGATCCATCTCCAAGAAACCACTGTATATAAGGGTAAACACCCGCCTGTCGGCCCCCCACCTCATATGAGTGCCGCGAATCTCCATAGGTGCCACTCGATTGATTGCCCGCGAGCGCCGCACCGATCCGATAATCTCCCCTCTTGGTCTCGATACCGAACATCCCGCCTGTCACGTCGGCATTGATTCCGTCCGTCCTCACACTATCGTCGACAAGCTTGACCCAAGCGCTGGTTCCCTCGTCATCCAATCCAAAACGCTCCATGACCGCATCTACTGTCATCAGCCCCGACCGATGACTAAATTCCGCCAGCCATTTCGCCGGCAACGGGCCCTCGTTCCAAATGATGGCGAGCACGGTGTAACTCGTACCCGTCGCGAGGGGGAAGCCATTGGCATTCGCCCATTTGACACTTGTTCCCGCATTGAACACAACGCGAAACCCTTCGCCACTGTCATCATGATCATCAGGTAAAATGGCAATACTCACCCGGGCGCCCCGATTTTCCCAAACCACCGGCATGAGGGTGGTGATCGCCGTGTAATCCGTTCCTGCCGTGGCATCGACAACGCAGGCTCCACCACAAACCTCCGTTTTGAATTCCACAACCGGCGGCGTCGCGTTCGGATCATCGGATACAAAGGTCAAGGCGACTCCTTCACGAGAAGTACCGGAATGTGGATGGCCCGGTTCATAGAAATCCCGCCCGACAACTCTGACTTGTGAGTCATTTCCCGCTATTTGTTCAACCCTCGCTGTCTGACCGTTGACATAATAAGCGGCATCGCCGACCAGGGCAGCTACGACACGCCTCAACTCGGGGCTGGTAATACCATCATCGTCCGCCACCGTCACATCAAACGTAACGGAAGCCTGCCCGGCCGGCACAATTACAGTGGTCCTCGATTTGTGTCTCGAATTGAGGTTTTGAACGTCAACCACCGCTGCGACCTCCTCATCATCAGGGCCGCCGACTCTGCTGATCTCAAAGACAGCGGTGCCCCCTTCGACGACTGGATTGTCATTCGCCCTGGCAATGGCGAGAACAGGAGCATTTGCGTCCCGCACTCCCGATTCAACAACGTGAGCCTCTATCGTGTGATTGCCCGCGACGCTATACCGATGAGGATACTTTAGTTTCAATCGGACGGTTACCGTACTCGGATCCGTTTCAATGACACGATCGGCGACTGTCCTGATACGCCCCCGTACAGTACGCCGACCGGCTGCAAAAGAAACGACGGTGGCAATAGCTTCATCTTGAGGATCTCCCGGCTGTCCCGTTGGATAGTCACGGTCCAATGTGTCGCCCGTTTCCTTGGCGAAGATACCGATGTCCGACAGGCTTCTCCTCGTGGATCCGGTTCTCGTTACAACGAAACTGATATCCGATCCTTCTTCCACACAATAACTGTCCTCGTCCCCGGGACAACGCGAACCGACGTTCGTCAATGAGAGTTGTGGCAAACTTGTGGTATCGTTGTCCTTCACCAGGGTGGATATCACGTGTTGTCCCCGCGCCAGTTGTTGGTCCGGATAGTGGGTTCCCGACTCATCATTTCCCACCAGATGAGTCACCAACCGTGCCACATATTTGTCCTCACATCGCCGGACATCCTCGGGCGTCTCTTCCGCATGACATTCGAAGTCTACATCGTCCGAGTCATTCGGCACAGACGCGGTAATGCGCCGGGTCGTCACACCTGGACCGAAGGTCACAGTCCGCAATGGGGTCGTGAAACCTCGCCATCTTGCGCCGTTGAGGTTTGTCGAATATCGAACCGTCACATTCCTCGGATAATTGGTCCGCGATGCCGGCAGGCAATTCGTTTGTAAATTGCCATGCCACGTCTCGCTTCCCGCGGTTCCCAGATTGACGCCGGAATTGTCCCGGGCCTTGATACAGCGGACCAGCGTATAGGTGACGGATTGCCCTTCCGTAATGGCGCGACGCGGGGCCCCGATGGAAATTATGTTCCTGGTTGGGTCAGTATCGTTGATCGTGGCCGATACCGTTGAAACCGGGCCAACTCGATAACCGTTGCCCGGCAATATTCGTGCGGTGATATTCCCGCTGGTTCGATCGGCCCGGACACGAAGTCTGACGGAACTCATGGTCGGTTCGACATCGACACTCGAGCACGACCCGCTTTCCCAGACATATTCATCATCTGCGTTCTTAGTCACCCTGTCGCAAACGCCCGCATTGGTTCCGAAATTGACTGACAGAAACCGGTTTCGCGGGGACTCCGTCGCCCGCTCCACTTGAAGTGTGAAGTCGAAATAGTCCTCATGGTCCACCAAGGCGAAGCCTGATTGATCGTCTCGAAGGGTCACGCCGGGCAGGTCATTGTCCACGACGGTCACGACATCGGAAATGTGGTGCCCGTAATCCGGGTGTTTTACGTCGATCCGTACCTCACTATCATGTTCAAACGCGTCATCCGACGAAGTCGGAATAACTATCGTTTGTCTATTCTGACCGCGGGCAAAGGTAGTCTCGAAGGTTTTGGCAAAGGCTCCCGGGATCATATCGCCCGACTCGTGTACCATAATCTGTACAGCGGAAAGGGGCGGGTAGTTTTGCGTCAGCGCATGGCGGTCATCCGTGCGAGAAACGACCATCGCGATAGTACTACCCTCTGATATCTCGTTCGGGCCACTGATATCGAAACGTGGCGCGGCAATGTCGTTGTCCGTGATGAAAGTGGTCTTGGTCGACAGGCGGCCGACGGAATATCGACCCCCCGATCGAATCGTTGCGGTGATCCTGCCGCCATAGTCATTGGTCTCGCTCTCTCGAGTCGTTATCTTCAAAAAAAACCAACGATTCATTGGCGGGAATTGTAACCGTTCGAAGACCTGTTGTTTCAGAGGTATAGGCCTGGGCGGCCGCGGTGCTTAAATACACGTTGACGGGCATGTCATCTGAACTTCGAATGCTGCGGCTGATCGAAAAGATAACATCATTCCCTTCAGGAATCGCACCATCGCCATCAATTGAGACCCGCTGCGAGAATGCGGCCGGAGTCACCGAGACACTTTTGCTGGCGTATGTATCGGTGATATATCCTTTACCCGCATTTACGGTGACGCCAATTTCGGCAGAGGTCGTGGCACCCGACCGTGTACCCAAGGTGAAGGACGTCGAATTCCGGTTACGTGGAATGGTAATTGAGGTCGGTTTGCTATTGGTGACGACATTGGCGTAATCGTCGATATTCAAACTGACGGTGACGGGTTGACCGGTTGTGCCGTCATGTTTCACTGTAAAGCGAATTGATTGGCCATGGAAAACTGTGGAAGCCGAAGCTTCAAGGGCGACCACCCTCATATCGTCATCGGTTACAGTTATGGACTGAGTTGCTGGTGACCCGATACGAAATGGGGTGACCGGTTCATCATCATATGGCACCCCTTGGGCGGATATTATTCTGAAGTCGACTCTACTGTCACGTTCGTTGACCAGATCATCGATGGCAGAGACATTGACGGAACAAAAGTCGCCGGTGGCGTCAATGGTACAGGTCTTGACGCCTTTGACACCTGGGGCGAGCATATCTCCTGATTCAGTGATTCGATATCTTACTGCAATTGGGTAGTCGAAGGAACAGGGATCTCCATTGTATCTACAAAGAATCCCGAAACTTATGTGACTATTCGATTCTGAACGGTCTCCGTCACCGACTTCAGTCGTCAATGTGGGTGTGGTCTGGGCCTGGCTAACGGACGGTACAAGTGATGTCGCGAGCATGGCGGCCAGAATCAACAAAAACTTCATCTTGCACTCGCCTCTCTCCAGACGGATAACGATCGGTAGATCATATACAACAGGGGACGAGGTGTCAATGAAGTAGGCGATGCGGGCGGGGCACGCGGACGGTCAGCTGGGGGGGGTCGGGAACTTTCCAGGGAAGGAGCTCACGACCAGGCGGACGTGGCGACCCGCGACATGCACCTGTGACCTGCGCTTCGCCGCGGGTCATGATCGTTACCCTGTCGGAAGGCGAGCTCGACGAGCTCCATGTAGGGCTCAGGGGGACGATGAAGGCGCTGTTCCGGAAGGACCTCGCGGCAAGGACCCGCCGGGGCCTCAGGGGCCGGGTCGAAAAGGGCCGCTCAGGTGGTGGGCTCTGCTACGGTGATGTGGTTCGGCGGCTCGGGCGATCCCGTGCGGGGTGAGGCACGGTCAACGAAGCGAAGGCGAAGCGCCTGCCCGTGGCTTCCGGGAGTTCGCCGCCGGCGCGAGGCCGGTCGCGGTGGTTCGGGGGATGATGTGGTCTCCGTGGATGCGGGGGCAGGATTTGAACCTGCGACCTCAAGGTTATGAGCCTTGCGAGCTACCGGACTGCTCCACCCCGCAGGATGTTTGTAGCCCGTTGGTGCGGCAGTGTCAACAAGGATGGCGGCAGGCCGTGTTCAGTGTATGGGGAACTTCTCCCGAAGTTGTTCGAGCACGACCTCGGGGACGAACGCGGTCACGTCACCGCCCAGTCCGGCGACCTCCTTGACCAGCCGTGAGCTGATATAGAAGGACGACTCGCTCGTCATCATGAACAAAGTCTCGATATCGGGCTTGAGCCGGCGGTTCATCGTCGCCATCTGGAACTCGTACTCGAAGTCCGAGACCGCCCGCAGGCCCCGGATCACCACCTTGGCCGACACGGCCTCCGCATAGTCCACCAGCAGGCCCTGGAAGCTGTCCACGCGCACCCGCTCCTCGGACTCGAAGACCTTGCGCACCGTGGCCATGCGTTCTTCCACCGAGAAGAGGGAGCCTCCCTTCTCCTGGTTGTACGCGATGGCGATGATCACTTGGTCGAAGATGCGTAGCGTCCTTTGCACCAGGTCCACGTGGCCGTTGGTGATGGGGTCGAAGGACCCCGGATAGACCGCTATGCTGATTTCCGCCATGTAAAGACCCGCCTCAGTTGCTCAATTCGAAGAAGGAGAGCACCGTGCCGCCGTACCGACGGCAGTCACGGCGCACCAGCCCGCCGTACTTTTCGTCGACTCGTTCCCGCAGGCTGTGCTCCGCCACGGCGGAGCCGCCCGCATTGAGTATTCCCGCCCGGGATAGGATCGGCATCGTCCTGCTCACCCAGCCGCCGTCGTAGGGAGGGTCCAGAAATATCGCATCGTACGCCGCGCCCTCGTCCGCCAGCCGGCTCAGGGCCTTGCCCACGGGTGTCGACCATATTCGCGCCCGGTCCATGAAACCGAGCGTTTCGAGGTTCCCGCGAATCAGGCCCGCCGCCTCCGTCGATTCGTCCACCAGCAGCGCCGACGCCGCCCCACGGCTGAGGGCCTCCAGCGACAGGCTCCCCGTGCCGGCGAAGAGGTCCAGCACTTGCCTGCCGGAGAAATCCCGGGGGAGGATATTGAACAAGGCCTCCCGGACCCGGTCGGCCGTCGGGCGGACGGCGCTTCCCTTGGGCGCCTTGATCCTTCTTCCCCGCGCTGTCCCTCCGATGATGCGCATGCCGCCGGGTGGTTCCTCCGGGCGTGGTGCCGCCGCACGGGCGGGTTGGGACCCGCCCCTACAAGTCGTTGCACCTCGCCGGCCGCAACGAACCCTCCGCCAAGGATTCAGCCCGGGACCAGGGTGATCTTGCCGAATTGCTGTCCGGTCTCCAGCCTGGTCTGCGCCGCCGCGGCCTCGGCCAGCGGAAAGCTCTGGTCGATCACCGGCCTGACCCCTGCCGTCCCCACGAACCGCAGCACCTGCTCGAACTCCTCCCGGCTGCCCAGCGTGGAGCCGAAGATGCTGAGATGGTTCCAGAAGATCCGCCGGATGTCCGTCGGCGGCGTGGCGCCAGTGGTGGCGCCGCAGGTCACGAGCCGCCCGCCCTTCACCAGCGCCGCGAGGCTCTTGGCCCAGCTCTCGCCCCCCACGCAGTCCACCACCACGTCCACCCCCCGCTTGCCGGTGACGTTGCGGATCTCCCGGGTGAAATCGCACTCCCGGTAGTTCAACCCGTGGTCGGCGCCCAGCTCCCGCGCCCTTTCGAGCTTTTCGCCGCTGCTCGAGGTCACCGCCACCCAGGCGTTCATGGCCTTGGCGATCTGCAGCGCCGCCATGGCCACGCCGCCGCCGATGCCCAGGATGAGCACCGTCTCCCCGGGCGCGAGCCTCGCGTTGGTCACCAGCATGCGCCAGACCGTGATGAACACCAGCGGAAACGCCGCCGCCTCCTCGAAACCGTAACCCCCGGGGATGGCGAAGCAGTTGGCGGCGGGAATCGCCACGTACTCGGCGTACGACCCTTTCATGCCCTCGCCCAGGACCCGCAGCCGGACGCACATGTAGTCGCGGCTGGTGCGGCAGAACTCGCAGGCGCCGCAGCCCACCGGCGGATAGAGGCAGACCGCGTCGCCCTTCTTCAAGTGGGTCACCTCGCTCCCCACCTCCGCCACCACGCCCGCGCCGTCGGCGCCCAGGATGTGCGGGAACTCCACCTTCATGCCGGTGAGCCCCTTGCGGTTCCACAGGTCGATGTGATTCAGGGACGCCGCCTCGAGGCGCACGATCACGTCTCCCGGCGAACGCAGGACCGGGTCGGGAGCCTCCTCGTAGCGGAGCTTGTCGGCCCCGCCATGCTCGTAAATCTGGACCGCTTTCAAGACTACGACCTCGGAGATGGGTTGGTTCGGTTAAAGGGGATGCGGCCGGCCGTCAGGCCGAAAAGGAGGTGCCGCACCCGCAGGTGCCCGTGGCGTTAGGATTGGAGAAACGGAAGCTGGCGCCCTGAAGCTCGCTCACGTAGTCGATGACCGTCCCTTCGAGCTGTTGCAGGATGGCCGTCTCCACGTAGACCTGCAGGCCTCCCATGTCGAGCACCACGTCCTCGGCCTTGGGGCCGTCGTCGAAATCCAGCTTGTAGGAGTAGCCGGAACATCCTCCCGGCATCACGGACACCCGCAGTCCCCGGCCGGCGAGCTTCTCCCGTTCGCGGATCTTCTTGACGTGGGCGATGGCGGAATCGGTCAGGCGAAGTTTGTTGACGTCATTTTCCACAACATGGAGTCTAGTCAACGGCTACGGGCAAGTCAAGATTCCCGCCGCCCGAGTCCGGCCACGATCTTGTGCGGCAGGTCGCCGAAGCTGCCGTTGGACATTACCAGGACCACGTCCCCCTCCACCGCATCCCGGACCACCACCGCGGCGATTTCGTCCACCCCGGCGAGATGGCACGCGGCCCGGTCTCCCCGGTGCCTGTTGATGCAGTGCACCAGTTCCGCGGGGGCGAGGCGCTCCTCCTCGGGGATCTTTTCAGGGTGGTAGAGGTCGGGGAGGACGACACGATCGGCCCGCGCCAGCGCCCGGGTAAACTCCGTGAGGAAGACCCGCCGGCGGCTGGTCTGGCTGCGGGGCTCGAAGACGGCCCAGAGCCGCCGCCCGGGCCAGGCCTCCCGCACCGCGGCGATGGTGTCCGCCACCGCGGTGGGGTGGTGGGCGAAGTCGTCGATGACGAGGACGCCGGCCGCCTCGCCGACGGTCTCCTGCCGCCGCCGCACGCCGCGGAAGCTCGCCATGGCCGAGCGGACCACGGACGGGCTCAAGCCGATCTCCCTGGCGGTGGCGTAGACCGCCAGCGCGTTCTTGGCGTTGTGGCGGCCGATCAACGGCACCTCCACCGCGCCTTCGGCGGCGCCGTTGTAGCAAGGAGTGAAGGTCATCCGGCCTCCGGCGGCCCGGACGTCCATGGCCCGCCAGTCGGCCGACTCGCCGACGCCGTAGGACAGCACCGGACAGGTGGCGCCGTCCAGGAGATCCCGGGCATGGACGGCCTCGTCGCACACCAGCAGGCCGCCGCCGGGCGCGATGATCTCCACCAGGCGCCGGAAGGCGTCCTTCACGTGATCGAGATCCCGGTAGATGTCCGCGTGGTCGAACTCCAGGCTCGTGAGGATCACCCGTTCAGGTTGGTAGTGAAGGAACTTGGGCCCCTTGTCGAAAAAGGCGCTGTCGTACTCGTCCCCCTCCATCACCACCCACGGTCCGTTGCCGCAGCGGAAGCCGCTGGAGAAGTTCACCGGGATCCCGCCGATGAAGAAGCTCGGGTCCAGCCCGGCTGCCACCAGCACCCAGGACATCAACGAGGTGGTGGTGGTCTTGCCGTGGGTGCCGGCCACCACCACCGAGCGCTTGTCGTCGATGAGGAACCGGCCCAGGGCCTGGGGCAGGGACACGTAAGGGATGCCCTGGCGCAGCACCGCCTCGGCCTCGGGGTTGCCTCGGGAGACGGCGTTGCCGATGACCACCAGGTCGGGACGCTCGGCCACGTGGGCCTCGCTGAAGCCGGGCATGATGTCGATGCCGATGCCTTCCAGGAAGGTGCTCATGGGCGGATATACGTTCTCGTCCGAGCCGGTGACGCGGTAGCCCCGCTCTCGCAGCAGGCCGGCCAGGGAGCCGGTGCCGACGCCACAGACGGCGACGAAATGAACGTGCGCTCCGGGGCGCAGGTCCGGGATCATGAGACCAGCGCCTCCATGGCCGCGTCGTGCACACGCGGGCGGAACTCCCGGATGGCGTCGTTGTCACGCGAAGGGTGAACCCGGTTGGTCAGCAGAATGACGTGGACGTCGCGCTCCATGTCCCACCACATGGAGGTGCCGGTGAAGCCCAGGTGACCGACGGTGCGGGCGGAGAAGCGGGCGCCGCTGGAGGAGCCCCGCGGCGACGGCGTGTCCCAACCCAGCACGTGGGTCTGTCCGGGGAGAGGCCGCTCCGCTTCCAGGAACTCGCGCACGATGGCGCCGGGCAGGAAGTCCGGCTCGCCGTCTTCGCGGCAGCGGCCGAGAAAGCGCAGGAAACGGTGGATGTCCGGTGCCGATGAGAACAGCCCGGCGTGGCCGGCCACGCCGCCCATGGCAAAGGCATTGTCGTCATGCACGTCGCCGCAGAGGATCCTCCCGCGCCAGGGGCAGTCCTCGGTGGCGGCGAGGGTGTGGACGGCCGAGGGCCGCGCCCGATGACAAGAGGCGTCCAGGTCTACAAAGAAAGTCGCCGACAACCCGAGCGGCCCGAAGATCTCGTCACCGCAGAACCGGTCCAAGGAGGTGCCGGTGAGTCGCTCGACGGCCTCTCCCAGGAGGATGAACCCGAGGTCGCTGTAACAAGCCTTGTCCCCGGGCGCGGCTACCAGCGGTTCCGCATGGACTCGATGGCGCCACCCCTCCGAGTCGTCATTCCCGCGGAAGCGGGAATCCAGGGGCGGTGGTGGGGCACTACTGAAGCGTTTCCCCGCCTCGCCACCCCTGGATTCCCGCTTCCGCGGGAATGACGACTCGGGGGGGCTGTGCCTCATCGGTTTTGACACAGCCGCTTTCGCGGGAATGCCGGAGACAGGGTGGGCACTGCCGGGGACAGGGCGGACGCTGCCGGAGACGGGAACTGTGCCGCTGGTGAGAGGGGCGGGAACGACGTGCGGCGCGGCCTCGTAGTATGGCTTCCATGCCGGAAGGCCCGACGTGTGGTTCAGGAGTTGGCGGAACGTCACCGCGGACTTGGCGCCTTCGCTGAACTCGGGGACGACGGCGCTCACCGGGTCATCCAAGCGCACCCGCCCATCCCGCGCCAGCAGCATCATGGCGGTGGTGGTGGCGATGGGCTTTGTGAGCGAGGCTACGTCGAACACGGTGTCGGGCAGCATCGGCAACCGCGTGGGGACCAGCGCCCGGCTGCCGTAGGCGCGATGAAAGAGGATTTCGTGGCTGTTGCCCACCAGCATCACGATGCCGGGCGCAACGCCTTCGGACACGCCTCGCCGGCAGGTCGCGTCGAGCGCGCGCCACGCTCGCGCGCCGTGCCCTTGGCCGACGTGGCGCGCCGCCCGCATCAGCACGCCGCCCGGGTCGCGGGTTCCACCAGCATCAGCACGCCGTTGCGGCCGTCCAGCTCGGCGTCGAGCCCGATGGGAAGCAGTGTGTTCGGGGTGGCGTGGCCGCAGGGCAGACCCGTCACCACTGGGTAGGGAGCGTCGGCGAAAACGTCGGCCAGGACCTCGGTGACGTCCCGCTCGGCGCCGGTGTCGCAGTCGTTGAAGGCGCCGGTCACCACGCCGGCGACGCCGTCCAGCTTTCCCGCCATGCGCAGGTGGGTCAGCATGCGTTCGATGCGGTAGGGCCGCTCGCCCACGTCCTCCAGAAAAACGATCTTCCCCGCGGTATCGATCTCGTACGGCGTCCCGAGAGTGGTCACCAGCACCGAGAGGCATCCTCCGGCCAACGGTCCCCGCGCCGGTCCGTTGCCGCCGCGCAGCACGCCCGTGCCCTTGATCTGCCACAGCCGCCGTTTTCCGGTGAGCGCATCCCAGAAATTGCTGGTCACCCCGCCTTCGAGCTGACCGGCGAACTCGACGGCGACCATCGGCCCGTGGAAGGCCACGATGCCGCAGCTCTGGGACATCCAGTTGAGCAGGGCGGTCACGTCGCTGAAGCCGACGAAGATCTTGGGGTGGGTGCGAATGAGCTCGGCGTCGAGAGCCGGCAGAAGCTGGATCGAGCCGAACCCGCCGCGGGCGCAGAAGATGGCCGCGATGTCGTCCCGCAGGAAAAAGCTCTCCAGCGTTGCCGCGCGCTGCCGTTCGCTCCCGGCCAGGTAGCCCTTGCGCGCGAGGATTCCCTCGGCGAGCAGTACACGGAACCCGCGCGACTCCAGCGCGTGGACGCCCTTGGCCAGGAGGTCCTCGTACACGGCTCCGGCTGGGGCAAGGACCCCGATGGTGTCGCCGGGCCTGAGGGGCGGCGGTTTGAGGAGTTTCATCACGTCTTGCAGGGTATTGCACGCCATTCTGTCAAGTTTCCGATGGCACGGCAAACGGCGGACGGGCGCCGCGGGACCCGTGGCGGCATCCGATTTCCGACAAAAGTCATCCACACCCCCTTGACAGTGCCGGGACCGTGCTTAGATTTACCGCCGCACCGCTTGGTGCGTGTCTATCGGTGTATCGAGTGTATCGGAATCTTGCAGGCGATACTTAAAAAGAGGAGGAGCGAACATGAGCATCAGGCCCTTACAGGACCGGGTCATCGTCAAGCGGATCGAGGAAGAAGAGAAGACCGCGGGCGGCATCATCATCCCCGACGCGGCGAAGGAAAAGCCCCAAGAGGGTCAGGTCGTCGCGGTGGGCAAGGGCAAGGCCGAGGACGGCGGCAAGGTCACTCCGCTGGACGTGAAAGTGAACGACCGGGTGCTGTTCGGCAAGTACGCCGGCACCGAGATCACACTGGACGGCGAAGAGCACATCATCATGCGCGAGGACGACATCCTCGGCATCGTCGAGCAATAAACCCCACGTTTTGTCAAGGAGGACCCAATGGCAGCGAAAATCGTCAAGTTCGAGCAGGATGCCCGAGAAGCCATCGTCCGCGGCGTCAACATTCTGGCTGACGCGGTGACCGTGACGCTCGGCCCCAAGGGCCGGAACGTCGTCATCGACAAGTCTTTCGGCGCGCCCAACGTGACCAAGGACGGCGTCACCGTCGCCAAGGAAGTGGAGTTGGAAGACAGGTTCGAGAACATGGGCGCCCAGATGGTGAAGGAAGTCGCCAGCAAGACGTCCGACGTGGCCGGCGACGGCACCACCACGGCCACCGTGCTGGCGCGGCAGATCTTCGCCGAAGGGCTCAAGATGGTCGTGGCCGGACACGATCCCATGGCCATCAAGCGCGGCATCGAGACGGCCGTGGAAAAGGTCACCGAGTCCCTGAAGAGTCTGTCCAAGGAGACCAAGGACCCCAAGGAAATCGCCCAGGTGGGCACCATCGCGGCGAACAACGACCCCACCATCGGCGAGGTCATCGCCGAGGCCATGAACAAGGTCGGCAAGGAAGGCGTCATCACCGTGGAGGAGGCCAAGGGCCTGGAGACCTCCCTGGAGGTGGTGGAGGGCATGCAGTTCGACCGCGGCTACCTCTCCCCCTACTTCGTGACCGATCCGGAGCGCATGGAGTGCGTGCTGGACGACTGCTACCTGCTGATCCACGAGAAGAAGCTCTCCA
Organism: Deltaproteobacteria bacterium; assembly: GCA_026712905.1. NCBI lineage: Bacteria > Pseudomonadati > Myxococcota > Myxococcia > Deltaproteobacteria bacterium. The sequence goes on along the minus strand of JAPOPM010000073.1, from coordinate 7,651 downwards.
ACATGAAGGACCTGCTGCCGGTGCTGGAGCAGATCGCCAAGACCGGCAAGCCTTTCGTGATCCTCGCCGAGGACATCGAGGGCGAAGCCTTGGCCACCCTCGTGGTCAACAAGATCCGCGGCACGCTGCACTGCGTGGCGGTAAAGGCGCCGGGCTTCGGCGACCGCCGCAAGGCCATGATGGAAGACATCGCCATCCTGACCGGCGGCAAGCTTATCGCCGAGGAGCTGGGCATCAAGCTCGAGAACGTCACCCTGCAGGATCTCGGCCAGGCCAAGCGGATGGTGGTGGACAAGGAAAACTCCACCATCGTGGACGGCGCCGGCTCCAAGGACGACATCGAAGGGCGCATCAAGCAGATCCGCGCGCAGATCGAGGAGACCACCTCCGACTACGACCGTGAGAAGCTCCAGGAGCGGCTCGCCAAGCTCGTGGGCGGCGTCGCCGTCATCAACGTGGGCGCGGCCACCGAGATCGAGATGAAGGAGAAGAAGGCGCGCGTGGAGGACGCCCTGCACGCGACCCGCGCGGCGGTGGAGGAAGGCATCGTGCCGGGCGGCGGCGTGGCGCTGCTGCGCTCGATCCCGTCCCTCGAGGGTATCGAGGCCTCCGACGAGGAGCAGGTGGGCATCAACATCGTCAAGCGCGTGCTGGAAGAGCCGCTCCGCCGGATCGCCAACAACGCCGGCATCGACGGCTCCATCGCCCTCCAGCAGGTGAAGGCCAGCAAGGGCAGCATGGGCCTCAACGCCGCCACCGAGACCTACGAGGACTTGCTGAAGGCCGGCATCATCGACCCCACCAAGGTGGTACGGACGGCGCTGCAGAACGCCGCGTCCATCGCGAGCCTCCTGCTCACCACCGAGGCCATGGTCGCCGAGAAGCCCGACGACAAGCCCGCCATGCCCGCCATGCCTCCGGGCGGCGGCATGGGTGGAATGGGCGGCATGGGTGGAATGGGCGGCATGATGTAACAACCCTGCCGTTGCGGCAGCTCAAAGGCCTGGAGTCTCCGGAGTGGGGCTCCAGGCCTTTTTTTCTGTACCGCCCGGCAAGTCGAGGCCCGGACCGGCGGCTTGACTTCGGAACCGGATTGGATACAGTGACGGACCCATGTTCGAGAACCTCACCGACAAGCTGGAGCAGACTTTCAAGCGGCTGCGGGGGCACGGGCGGATCACCGAGGCCAACGTGGCGGAGTCGTTGCGCGAGGTGCGCACGGCGCTCTTGGAGGCGGACGTCAACTTCAAGGTGGTGAAGAGCTTCACGGACTCGGTCCGGTCCCAGGCCATGGGGCAGGACGTGCTCCAGAGCCTGACGCCGGACCAGCAGCTCATCAAGATCGTCCGGGAGGAGCTGATCAAGATCCTCGGCGGCGAGGCCGCGCAGGTGGACCTCAAGGGGCGGCAGCCGGTGGTGCTGATGCTGGTGGGGCTCCAGGGGTCGGGCAAGACTACCACCGCCGTGAAGCTGGCGCTGCACCTCAAGAAACAGCAGAAGCGCGCACCCTATCTCGTGTCGGCGGACGTGTACCGGCCGGCGGCGCGGGAGCAACTGCGCACCCTGTGTGACGAGAACGGGCTGCCGGTGTACGAATCGGGCGAGAACGACGCGCCGCTGGACATCTGCCGCGCCGCCGTGGACAAGGCGAACCAGCGGCTGTGCGACGTGCTGATCGTCGACACCGCCGGGCGGCTCCAGATCGACGAGGAGATGATGCAGGAGCTGGTGGAGATCCGCGCCGCGCTGGAGCCGCGCAACACCATCCTTACCGTCGACGCCATGATCGGCCAGGACGCGGTCAACCAGGCCCAGGGCTTCAACGACGCCCTCGACCTCACCGGCGTGGTCCTTACCAAGATGGACGGCGATGCCCGCGGCGGCGCCGCGCTCTCGGTGCGGTCGGTGGTGGGCAAGCCGGTGCTCTATGTCGGGGTCGGGGAGAAGGCGGACGCGCTGGAGCCCTTTTTCCCGGACCGCATGGCGTCGCGCATCTTGGGCATGGGCGACGTGTTGTCGCTGATCGAGAAGGCGGAACAGGCCGTCGACAAGAAGGCCGCGCCGAAGCTCGAGCAGCGCATGCGCAAGGGCGAGTTCACCCTGGAGGACTTCCAGACCCAGATGCAGGCCATCAAGAAGATGGGCTCCATCGGGAGCCTGCTGGACATGGTGCCCGGGGGCCGCAAGTTGACTCAGCAGGTGGACATGGGCCAGGCGGAGAAGGAACTCAAGCGGGTGGAGGCCATCATCAACTCCATGACGCTCAAGGAACGCCGCAACCCCGCGCTGCTGAACGGCAGCCGGCGCCGGCGCATCGCCGACGGAAGCGGCACCAGCGTGACGGACGTCAACCGGCTCATGAAGCAGTACATGGAGATGAGGAAGATGATGCAGCGGATGAAGAAGTCCGGCGGCAAGCGCCGCGGGCTCATGAACCGGTTGTCAACGCCGTTCCAATGAACTAAAAAGGTTGGTTTACAGAAAGGACCGCAAGGAACAAACCCGTATGAGCGTAAAGATCAGACTGAGCCGGCACGGCGCCAAGAAGCGGCCGTATTACCGCATCGTGGTGGCGGACGCGCGCGACCCGCGCGACGGAAGATTTATCGAGCAGTTGGGCACCTACGATCCGCGGACCCCCGCGGCCACCCTGAAACTGGATCAGGCCAAGGTCAGCGACTGGATTCAGAAGGGAGCGCAGCCGACCCAGACGGTGCGCAACCTCATCAGGCGGGCCGCCAAGGAAGCAGGAGCGGTCGCGGAGAGTGCCGAGACCGGCGCGACGCCCGCGGCGGCGACGGCAAGCGCGGCGGTGACGGAGGCGGCGGAGAGCCAGGCCGTGACAGAGGCGGCGGAGGGGGTGACGGAGAGCCCCGCGGTGACGGAGAGCGCGACGGCGGAGCCCCCCGCGGCGGAGACCCCCGCGGCGGAGACCTCCGCGGAGAGTCCGGCCGAAGCGGAAGCCCCGACCCCGGCGGAGACCCCGGCCCCGGCGGAGACCCCGGCCGCGGCGGAAGACGCGACCCCGGCGGAGAGTCCAACCGAAGCGGAAACCGGAGAGGCGCCCAAGGAATAGGCCCGTCCCGGGCGACGCGTGCCCACAGCCCTGCCAACGTCCGCGCTCCAGGAGACAGGCTTCTTGAAGGAACTGGTACAGTACCTGGCGGAATCCATCGTGAACCGCCCCGACGCCGTGGAAGTCACGGAGACGCAGGAAGACGACGCCTCCGTGCTGGAGCTCAAGGTCGCCCAGGAAGACTTGGGGCGGGTCATCGGTAAGCAGGGCCGCACCGCCAAGTCCCTGCGCACGATACTGAACGCCGCGGCCGCGCGGACCCACCGGAAGGTCGTCCTCGAGATCGTCGACGAGCAGTAGCCCTTCCCTTTCCCGTTGTCCATTCAGCAGATCGCCCTGGGCGACATCGCGGGCACGCACGGCGTGGCCGGCTGGGTGCGCGTGCGGCTGTTCAACCCGGAGGGCCGTACGCTCTATTCGAGCGCCCAGGTGGAGTTGACGCGGGGGGAGAGCCGGCTCACCGTTGACCTGGAGCAGGCCAAACCCCACCGAGGGTTCGCGCTCGTCAAGCTTCGGGGCATCGACGACATGGACGCGGCGCGAAACATGGTGGGGTACAGGCTGTCGGTGCCCGCCGAGCGGCTCGCGCCGCTCGGCTCGTCAGAGTACTACTATGCGGAAGTGGTGGGTTTCGAGGTGCGGGACGCCGGCGGCGGACGCGTCGGCACGGTGACCCGGATATGGGCGAAGCAGGGCGGCGACCTGCTGGTGGTGGCCGGCGCCGAGCGGGAACACTTGGTCCCCGCGATCCCGGAGGTAGTCCGGCACATCGACGTCGTCGAAGGGACCATCACCATCGACCCGCCCGACGGACTCCTGGACCTCTGACCGTTCGTGCATGGAACGAGCGGGCGAGGAACCGTTTCGATGCACTTCTCGGTCATCACGCTCTTTCCCGACATCTTCGAGTCGCCCCTGGCGCACAGCATCCTGAAGCGCGCCCGGGAAAAGGATCTCGTGTCCATCGACCTGGTGGACCTGCGCCAATACGCACGGGACCGGCACCGCGTCACCGACGACTACCCCTACGGCGGCGGCCAGGGCATGGTGCTCAAGCCGGAGCCCGTCATCGAAGCCATCGAGGACTGCCGAAGCCGGCTGACGAAGCCTCGGGTGGTGCTGCTTTCCCCGCGCGGACGCGTCTTCGACCAGGCCGCCGCCGCGCGACTCCTGGAGGACCGGGAAGTGATCCTGGTCTGCGGCCGCTACGAGGGGTTCGACGAACGGGTGGCAGCCTACGCCGACGACATGGTGTCCGTCGGCGACTACACCTTGAGCGGCGGCGAGATCCCCGCCCTGGCCGTCATCGACGCGGTGACGCGGCTGGTGCCGGGAGTGCTGGGGAACGAGAATTCCGCGCGCGACGACTCCTTTGTCGAGGGCCTTCTGGAGTATCCGCAGTACACCCGCCCCGCGGAGTACCGGGGCATGAAGGTGCCGGAGGTGCTGCTGTCCGGCGACCATGAGAAGATCCGGCGCTGGCGCCGCCGGACGAGCATGGAGACCACCGCGCGGGCACGGCCGGACCTGCTGGCGAAGGCCCCGACGGCGGCCGGGATTCCCTTGGCGGACGTTTACGTGGCACTGCTGCACCACCCGGTGTCCGACCGCCGCGGCGACACGGTGACCTCGTCCATCACCAATCTGGACATCCACGACATCGCCCGTACCTGCCGCACCTACGGCGTGAAGGGCTTCTACGTGGTGAACCCGGTGAAGACGCTCCAGTTGCTGGCGACCCGGATCATCGATCATTGGGAGCGCGGCTACGGCAGCGCCTACAACAGCACGCGCAGGGAAGCACTCTCCCTGGCGCGGGTGTGCCACACCCTGGACGACGCGGTGGCGCAAGTGCGGGCGGAATGCGGCACTGCTCCCCGGCTGGTGGCGACCTCCGCGCGTACCGTCGCCGGAAGGGAACGCACAACTTTTGGAAAGATGCGGGAAATGCTAATAATGGACGATGTCCCTTGCATGATCCTGCTGGGAACGGGCTGGGGGCTGGCGGATGCCGTCTTTGCCCGTTCGGACCTGATTCTCGAACCTGTCGCGGGCCGGGACGACTACAATCATCTTTCCGTACGAGCCGCCTCCGCCATCATGCTGGATCGTATACTGGGACATACTGGCTGAAAGGAAGTGTTCAATGAACGTCATTGACCAGATCGAACAGGAGCACACGCGGGAAATGCCGGCGCTCAAGCCCGGGCAACGCGTGCGCGTGCACGTGCGCATCATCGAAGGCGAGAAGGAGCGCATCCAGGTCTTCGAGGGCGTGGTCATCGCCATCTCCGGGAGCGGCAACCGCGAGACCTTCGTCGTGCGCAAGACCTCCTACGGGGTCGGCGTCGAACGCATCTTTCCGCTCCACTCGCCGCGCATCGACAAGGTCGAAGTGGTCACCCAGGGCCGGGTGCGCCGGGCCAAGCTGTACTACCTGCGGAACCTCTCGGGCAAACGCGCCCGTCTGGAGGAAGACCGCCGGCCGCGGGTGTCGCGCTGAATGCCACCGGGCGCGCCGCCCGCTGACGTACGAACTCGCCGCCGGGATCGGGCCGCCGACTTCGCGCCCGCTTCCACCAACGCACCCCTCCCGTCGCCCGCGCGGCACGGACTGTGATTCGTGGACCTCTTCGACACCGTGAGTCCCCGCTCGGCCAGCGGCGGCAACGCGCCGCTGGCTGAGCGCATGCGCCCGGCCCGGCTGGACGACGTGCTGGGCCAGGAACACCTGCTCGGCCCCGGCAAGCTGCTGCGCGGCATGGCCGACAGCGGCCGGCTCCAGTCCATCATCCTGTGGGGGCCGCCGGGCTGCGGCAAGACCACGCTGGCACGCCTCCTGGCGGACGCGTGCCATGCCCACTGCATCCATTTCTCCGCGGTCAGCTCCGGCACCCGCGACCTCAAGAAGATCCTCCCCGACGCCCGGCGCCTGCAGCGCGGCGCGGTCCCGGTCGTGCTCCTGGTGGACGAGATCCATCACTTCAACAAGTCGCAGCAGGACACCTTTCTGCCGCACGTCGAGGCGGGGCTCCTGACCCTCGTCGGCGCCACCACCGAGAACCCCTCATTCGAGCTCATCTCCCCGCTCCTGTCCCGGTGCCGGGTGTGCGTGCTCCATCCCTTGACCGAGGACACCCTCGACCAAGTCATCACCCGCGCCCTGGCCGAGCGCGGCCGGGGGCTGTGGGACACGGACATGGAGATCGATGGCGAGGCGCGCGCCTTGCTGGTGCAGCGGGCGCAGGGTGACGCGCGGGTCGCGCTCAATGGCCTGGAGGGGGCCGCCACGCTGGCGGGCGGCGCGGGCGGCGCGCAGCGTATCGAGCTGAACCACGTGGAACAGGCGCTGCAGGTCTCGCCACTGCATTACGACAAGTCCGGCGAGGAGCACTACAACCTCATCTCGGCCTTCATCAAGAGCCTGCGCGGCAGCGACCCCGACGCCGCCGTCTACTGGATGGTACGGATGATCGAGGCCGGCGAGGACCCGCTCTTCCTATGCCGGCGCATGGTCATCTTCGCCGCCGAGGACGTGGGCAATGCCGATCCGCGCGCCCTCCAGGTGGCCGTGGCCGCCAGGGACGCGGTGCACTTCGTGGGTCTGCCGGAGGGCCGGATTCCCATGAGTCAGGCGGCCACCTACCTGGCCACCGCACCCAAGTCCAACGCCGCCTACCGCGCCCTGCTGGAGGCCACCCGCGACGTGCGCGAGCACGGCACGCTGCCCACCCCGCTCCACCTGCGCAACGCACCCACCGGGCTCATGAAGGCCCTGGGCTACGGCGCGGACTACCGCTATCCGCACGACGAACCCGGCCAGGTCACGGAACAGGAACACTTGCCGTCCGAGCTCGCGGGCCGCCGCTATTACGAACCCGGCGACCAAGGGTATGAACGGGTCATCCGTGAACGCCTCGAAGCCTGGATCGCGTTGAGGAAACGCTAGTGTCGTGTCCCGTAAATACCTGGCATAAGTTGCGCAGGATTTTTCGTCGTCGGCAAGGCGCGATGACGAGCAGTGGCGGGCACCACGCGAGGAAGAGTAACGCAGCCGACGGCGAAAAAGACCAATATATTGTGTAGTGATCACACCTGATTTCTCGCCATTTCTCGGATAGCGGACAAGCGCTGCCATGTCAAACCTGATCACGTCAGCCCTGCAATAACCCCTTATATTCCAGTTCCTTATAGTGGATTTCGTATAACTCATCCTCCTGTGCTGTTCGGTCAAGCCGCGCCAGCCGATGACCTCGACCCTCCAGGCTGCGATTCCGGTGGGTTGCGTTTCGATTACGGTCCTGATAGCATTTTCTCCGGTTTCGGGGTTTTTGTTCGGTTACGGAGTGATGAAGGACCGCGAGGGGTGACGGAGGAGCATGATATCACCGGTTGAGAGTCCGGCGCCAGTCCTTGCGGAGGGGTCGGAGCCAGATGTCCTTTTTCGGCTGATCGCGTCGGGTATGGCGGTCGTATCGGCCCCGACCCTGGGTGACACCGACGAGTGTCCAGCCGGAGGCCTTGTAGAGGGCGCCGGTGAAGCGCGGGGTCTCGACGAAGGTCTCGATGAGGACG
>JAPOPM010000072.1 GCA_026712905.1 Deltaproteobacteria bacterium | reverse complement strand
GTCCGACGGGTCGAGCGAGGTCGAGAACGCGACCGGCCCCTCGTGGAGGCGGAAAGGCCATGTCCGCTCGATCTCGACACGCCATCCCTCGGCCCGGAGCGCGGGAACCCCCTGCGCAACGAAGTCGATGCCGGCCGCCACGGCGTCCTGAGCATCCCCTTTCATCAAGGGCGGGAAGACGACGTCCGCTTCGCGCACCCCGGAGGGAGGCGAGACCTCGTAGCGCAACGCCCCCGGATCCTCGCCGCCATGGCGTTTCGCCGCCTGCACGAACGCCTCCCGCAAGCCTGCTTCCTTAACGGGATCGCAACGGATCACAACCGGCCCGTCGTCGGCGCGGATTTCCCCCGCCTCTCCGGGACGCAGCCTCCGTTCCGCGCCCGCGTAGGCGACCTCCACCCGGGCGCACGGATAGACGGCCGAGACGTCCCTGCCACGGCCCCGGCGGTATTCGCCGGGCTCGTAGAGGACCACTTTCTGCTCGCGGCCGTAGAGCACCAGGACCGGTTCGGGCGCCACGCCGGTGCGCTCCTCCACGCGTTGGAGCCGGGGGACTGGGGCGTGCTTTCCCATCCGCGCGAGCGCGCCGGCCACCGCCTCCACCGCAGCGCGCGGCACTGCCGGCGCCTCGGCAAGCCAGGACGCCATCCGAGGCGCCATCTCCGTCTCGGCGACGCCCATCTCACCGGTGGCGGAATCGACAAAGAACGGCGCCGGGAACGGCAACAGGGTGAGGGAAGAACCGTCGCCGTCCCGCGCCGCCAGGCGCTGTTCACCGGCCTCCCCCACATCCCAGAAGAGTTCGCACCGCCGCGGCGGCGTCCATGACAACGCAACGCCGTGGATGTCGTGAGCGCGGGCGCGGCCCGTCTCCACGATCTCCCGGACGAGGTCCACCAGCACCTCGCCCTCCGGCCATTCCGAGCGCGGGTCGAAACTGTCGTCGGCGAACAACGCGAGCCTTCCGAGGAGACTGGAATCCTGCACGGTCAGGTTCCGCCGGGCCCAGGAGGAACGCCGGTCGAACCGTTGAAAGTTGCTGCCGATGGTGCGGTCTTTCCTGAGATACGCCCGGTAGGGGTCGATGCACATGCCGCGCATCTCACTCCGGTGGATGACGTAGAAGAGATGCTCCTGCCCGGCCGCGGGAGGCCCGGACGGCCGGAGTTCGACCGCCGCGCCGTTCCGCCCGGACCAGCGATCGAGCCAGCGGCGGACCTCGTGCGGTACGGGGTCCCGAGCCTTGGACCGGGACGGCGCGTTGCACGCGGCCAGCAGCAACGCTGCCACATGCTTGCAGTTGAAGGCCACCGGGCAGGTGCAGGATCCCGACACCGAGCGCAACGCATCGTCCACACCGAAAGACAACACGGCCCAGACCTCGTACGCGTTGGCCCGGCTACCCGCCACCCGCCCATGGACTCGCGACCGGGTCTCGAATTCCGCCGAACGCACCATGCCGCGCTCGAAATACTCCAGACCCCGCGAGAAGTCGGGCTCCCCGAGCGCGCGCTGGACGTCGCGGCTATCGAACAAACTGGGCCTCCGCGTCGGATACCGGCCGCGTCCACCGGCCGTTCGACAAGGTCCGACGCATGCCGCCGGCCGCACGCCGCCCCCTTGGGGAACGCCGCTCGGCTCGGTTGTCCATGGTCAATGCGTCACCGCCGCTGGAGAGTTTCCGAATCTGACGGCTCCTCATGGATCACCCTCCGCCGGAACACCCGTCACTCCATGTGGGCACCCGCCTTTCTTGCCACGACCGGAAAATTCCGGCAAACTTCGGGACCACAAAACGATGTCCTGAACGCGTTGCGTCTGAGTCGAGGATGCTGAAATGGAACTGTACAGGCTAAGATTCGTCCTGCGGGATCCATCGGATG
>JAPOPM010000071.1 GCA_026712905.1 Deltaproteobacteria bacterium | reverse complement strand
GCCGGCGTTGGCGATGACCAGGGCCGCCTGGGCGGCGAACATCACCAGGGTCTCCTGGTCCTCATCGGTGAACTCCTCTCCGCCCTCACGGTCGCCCACGAAGACGTGGCCCACCCGGGCGCCCCGGTGGAACATGGGCGCGGCCATGAACCGGAACACCCCCACCGGCAGGGGGATGGTGAAGTCGGCGAAGCCCAGGGCGTGGACGTGCGCCGTCAGGTCGGGCAGCCGCAGGGGCTCGTCGATGTTGGTCAGGGCTGCGAAGAGCCGCCACCGGTCCGGGGTGAGCAGGAGCCGCTCGGCCTCGCCGGAAGTCATGCCCGAGGTCAGGAACTCCTGCACGCCGCCCCCGCCGTCGGGCAGGATCATCACGCCGTAGCGGGCGGAGGTCAGGGAACGGGCCGAGTCCAGCGCGCCTTGGAGCACGGCGTCGAAGTCCAGGCTCTCGTTGATGCGGAGGCTGGCCTGGCTCCGGCGCGCCAGGCGGTCCCCGGGGGGCGGGATAAGCGGGCGGCGCGGGGGCGGCGGGGCCCCCGCGCCGGCGGATGGCCGTCGGGTTGTACAAAAAGGCGGAGCGGCTGCTGTCGAGCCGCTCCGCCGCCGGATTGCCTGGGTCGGGGCCAGAGCCCAGGTCGAGTGTTCCGGTTATTCGGGCAGGGTGATAGTGGCGTGAACCCGCTCGCCCTTGTTGCCCCACTTGTTGACGCCGCGCACCCAGACGGTGTAGGTCTCGCCGGGTTCAAGATTGTAGAAAGAGGTCCTGGTGTGCCTGCCCAGAGGCCGCCGGACTTTGCCGTCCGACGGTCGGTCGGTGACGTAAATCCGCGCGATCCATCTGACGGCCTTGTTGTACTGCGGCTCGTTTTGGCCGGGTTCCGGCGCGGCGTCCCATTTAGCCATAACGATCGGCCCTTCTCCGTCGACCCCCGCTTCGTACTCCAGGGTCAAATTCTGTACCGGTGCGGGCGGCTGTTCCCGGATGGTAACGGTGGCATCAGCGCCAGCTTTGACGGGCGCTCCTTCGGCCAATTGAATAGAGACGGTGAGCGTTTCCGAGTCGTCTTCCACGTCGTCCACCGCCGTCACCAGCAGGAATGTGATTTGCTCTCGCCCGGCGTGGATGGTGGTTGGGATCGACACGGCAACGTAATCCTCCGGAGAGGCGGCAGTGCCATCGGACGTGGCTACGACAAGCGCCAGGTCCTCATCGAGCGCCTGGCTGAGGCGAATATCCATCTCAAGAGGATCCCCCTCGTCCACGGTGTAAGCTTGCTGGGAAAAGGTCACGGTGGGGGCGGTGTCGGCCTGCGCCATGCCTGGCAGCACGGCCGGAATCGCGACCAGCGCCAGCAGGGCGACGACCGCCAATCGAGCCAACCTGGGAAGCGTTGGCAGTGCCTTCGGGAAAACGGTTTGCATTTGAATCATGTACTCCTTCGGTAGTGTGGTGTTGGATTAGCCCCGGTTGGATTTACCCGCCCCAAATCGGGCGGACAAATATTATGCGCCACCGTGCGTATCATACGAGCAACCATTGGGCTCTTTTTATGTGTCTTTTATTGTATCACCATCCTGGCCCAGAGCAGGATCAACGCGCGGCGCGGCGCCGGCACGCCAAGGGGGCGCCCAGCCGCAGCCGGACGCCCCCTTCAGCTTGACCCGCCAGGGGATCATTGACCCGTCTGTCCGTCTCCCTCCTCCGGCGGGGGTTCCGCCTCCAGCAGCGCGATGCTGGCGTGCACCCGCTCGTCCTTGCTCTGCGCTCGCACCCACACCCGGTGTGTCTGGCCGGATTCCAGATTGTCGAAGGTTAGCTTCGTTCTTTTGGCCCTGGGCGTCTGGTTACGCCGACCTCCAGGCTCGCTACCCATTCTGAGAACGAGAACCATTAGCCGGCGGCGCCACACGACGGCGCTATCCACGGGAAGCGCATGCTAGAATAAGATCCCACGGGGAGTGAGTAAAAATGTCCGGAGAATTGGAAATAAGAACCGTTGCGGATCTGGAACGCATCCTCGACGAGAACCCCCAAATCCGGGAAAGCATACGCCGCAAGCTGCTCACCGACGAGGAACGGGCTCTGCCCCGCG
>JAPOPM010000070.1 GCA_026712905.1 Deltaproteobacteria bacterium | reverse complement strand
GCTTCGTGCCCGTTTAGGGTCTCGCCTATCGACTCACTCCGGCCAGTGAGGAATTACCCCCACTTTTGGATATGACGCCCCTTACCCGAGCGCCAGTGGGACTTGAACCCACCCGATCTGAACGCTGCCCAGCACACACTATGTCCCCGAAGACTCCATCGTCTTGATGGAACAGCCGGAGATTCACCTTCACCCGTCCGTTCAAAGTCGTCTGGCGGATCTGATGCTAGCCGTAGCTGAACATCGTCGCGTCCAAATCATTGTGGAAAGTCACAGTGAACATCTGCTGCGACGCTTCCAGCGACGCGTGGCCGAGGGTACCGTCGCGTCAAGCGAGCTAATGCTGTACTTCGTTCAGACAAACAACGGCGCGGCCGAACTCAACGATCTCGAATTGAACGAGTGGGGTGAGATCGAGAACTGGCCGGAGAAGTTCTTCGGCGATGAAATGGCCGAAATTGCAGCGATCAGTACGGCTTCACTGGATCGACGGATCGAAGCGGAGGCCCGGACGGGGACCTCGAAATGAGGACCTGCGTCGTCGACACCAACGTTGCCATCTCAGCCAACGGAAGAAACACACACGCCGACCCGGACTGTCAGCGAGCATGTGTAAAGGAGTTGCTGGAGGCTTGTCGGGACAGAGTGATTGCCATCGACGATTTGGGGCTCATCTTCGACGAGTACAAGCAAAACCTGCGTTTCGCGGGCGCGCCCGGCGTCGGGGACATGTTCTTCAAGCATGTCTACAATCACCAATACAACGCCATGCGTGTAAGTCGCGTGTCCGTTACGCCGTGCGACAACGACAACCAGGGCTTCGAGGAAACCCCGTACCACTCGGAGCCGTCCGCGCTAGGTGGGGCAAGAGAAGGCGTGGTGATCAGGTTGGCCCGAGCGTTCCCGGCCGAGGAGTTCCACCTCAACGTCTGCAAGAGCGTTCGCGAAGACCATGTTCAGTCTGATGAACACTGGTCCAAGCACTGGAGGCCATGTCGCATTGCGCGCGGATAACTCGCTGAGCCGCGATGACGGTCGGCGGTCCGACACCGGTCAACCGCCGGCGGGCTCCAGGCGAGCGAGCACGCCGGGTTCCTCGTCACTCAGCAGATAGACGTACCCGTCAGGGCCGACACGGACGTCCCGGATACGGCCGAGGACGCCCTTGAGGATCCGCTCTTCGCGCACAACCCGCCCGCCGTCGAGCTCGAGGCGGGCGAGCAGGCGATAGGCGAGGGCGCCCACCAGCAGGTTGCCGCGCCAGCGAGGGAACTTGTCGCCGTCGTAGAAGGCCATGCCCGAGGGCGCGATGGACGGCGTCCATTGGTACAGCGGTTCGGCCATGCCCTCCTTGCGGGTCCCCTCGCCGATGCGCGTGCCGATGCCGTAGTTCCTGCCGTGGGTGATCACCGGCCAGCCGTAGTTGACGCCGGCGCGGATGATGTTGATCTCGTCGCCTCCCTGCGGGCCGTGCTCGTGGGTCCACAACTCGCCGGTCCGCGGGTTCAAGGCCGCGCCCTGGATGTTGCGGTTGCCGATCGTATAGATCTCCGGCCTTGCGCCCGCCACGGACAGGTAGGGATTGTCCTTGGGCACCTGACCGTCCTCGGTCAGGCGGATGACGGAGCCGGCGTGGTCGCCGGGGTCCTGCGCGCGCGGCCGGTTGCCCCGGTCTCCGAGGGTCAGGAACACGTGACCCTTGCCGTCGAACACCACCCTGCCGCCGAAGTGGCGGCCGCCCCATGACTTGGGCAAGGCCCGGAACAGTATCCGCACGTCGGTGAGCCGGTGGCCATCGAGCCTGCCGCGGGCCAGTTCGGTGCCGTAGCCGCCGTCGCCCTTGCCGGCGTAAGCGAGATATACAAGGCGGTTCTCCGCGAAGCGGGGATGCAATACGCCATCATGCAGCCCGCCTTGGCGCCTCTCCGCCACCGCTTCGGGAAGGCCGGAAATGGGAGTCGGATCCAGGGTGCCATCGGCGGCGACGTAGCGCAGGCGGCCCGACCGCTCGGTGACGAGCATGCGGCCATCCGGCAGAAAAGCCAGGGACCATGGGTGATCGAGTCCGCGGGTCAGGATGCGTACGCTTACGCCATGGAGTTCGGTCCGCTCGACCGTGTCCGCGAGGGCAATCCCGGACCAGCCGAGGATCAAGAGAACGGCGCCGGCGGCGACGCCGCGCGCCGACCTCGCCGAGCGCTCCCGGCGCGAGTATGCGGAGATGGATTGCATGCCGATACCAGTGTCACACTCCGGCTCATGCTTCGCAAGCACAGCGTACCTGCGCTCGGTGAGCGTCGGTAGCGGAGGTGGAGCACAAGGATGTCCGAACACCGGCGCCTGAGCGACACTTTCCGAAAACAGGGCCGGGACAGCCAACGGTGGTTGACTTTTCGAATCAATCGGTAAACATCAATATCCGGGATAAATTTGCGGCATGCGACCCGTCGTGAGGGATGGCACACGAACCAGCGAGGGCTTCGCGACAACATGGCTAGACTGATGTGGATTGTGTTTCTGAAGGGTGGCGCAATCGCGCTTTCGGCGCTCTTGCTCGGCTGCGGCGGCAACGTGGAATCCCGCCTTCGTGCGAGCAACGAAGACCTGATGCAGGAGCGGGCTGCCACGCTGGAAGGTCAGGCGGTCCTGGAAGGCAGAATCGCGGCCGCGGAAGCGGCCTTGTCGGCCGCCGAAAAAGCCCGGACGGCCGCCGAGGAAGGCCGGGCGGCCGCGGCGGCGGCCAGGGCCGCGGCCGACAGTGAGCGCAACGCGACCCACCAACGTACGGTCGAGGCGGCGGCGGCCGCGGCCGCGGCGGAAGTCGAGCGCGACACGGCCAACCTGCATGCCATGGAGGCGGCGGCGCGGGCGGAAGCGGCCGTGGAGCGTGCGCGCGCCGCACAAGCCGTCGCGGACCAGGCGGAAGCTGCCCGAGAGACAGCCGAAACGGCCCTGACGACGGCCGACCGGCTGCTCATGGAGGCAAACGCTGCGCTTGTGCTTGCGCTTCGCGTCTTGGGGACATCGGTCGCGGACACCACGCTTCCGGTGGACCGGCAAATCTCGATGAACACGGCGGCGGCCCGGTCCTACGCCATTGGGGTGTTGGACCAGAGTACCCCCGAGGGTCGGGCGTTGAGGCAAATCCACGAGATCGCTGCTCGCTCCAATCGAATCTCTCGTGCGGACCGCCTCACCTTCACGAGCGGTGGCGATTTGCTTCGCAACCCTTACCAATGCGCCCGCGACGTCTGCGTGTCAGGATTCCCTTTCCTATCCGTGGGGGGGCCGGGCTCCTGGCGTGCTCAGGTCGAATCGATCGAGATCCTTCCGGACACGAGCGGCGTCGCTACACTGATCGAAAGGTATCCTGCCCAATGGGGGCCCGGCCATGCTTGGGTTGGCTGGATGGACCATTCCTTCTTCGCCACGGAACTCGAGCCCTTCGACATTGAATGGCATCCTACGCATGGCGACGTGTCTGCGGACGCGTTCGTTTACGGCGATGCCCCGTACACGAACCCGGACGTCGGAGCGAGTGCCGTCTGGCGAGGGGCTGTTGTGGCGAGACACCCCGCGACCGCGGACGACATCGAATCCGTGGTCACCGGCGACGCGCAAGTATCCGTAGACCTCGGGGGAAGCATGGTTCTTGCGGACGTGCGCCTCAGCGACCTGGAGAACGCCGTCACCGGCGCGACGTACACCGACGTCGTCTATAACGACCTCGTGGTGGAGAACGGCGGGTTCGAACGCAAGCCCGGCGAGAACGATTTCCTCGAGGGCACGTTCTACGGGCCGAACCACGAAGAGGTCGCGGGCGTGTTCGAGGATCGGCAGGGGTTGGTGGGCGCGTACGGCGCCAGACGGCTGAACGAGTAGCGGCGCGGGCAGGCGTGGTCCCGTCGCTGGGCGTCGGGTCCCGTTGCGGCACAACACACAAGCCAGCGAGGGCTTCGCGACACCATGGCCAGACCGATGTGGACCGTGTTCCTGAAGAGTGGCAGCGCAATCGCGCTTTCGGCGGTCATGCTCGGCTGCGGCGGCAACGAGGAGTCTCGCCTTCGTACGGGCAACGAAGACCTGATGCGAGAGTTGGCGGCCGCGCAAGAGAGTCAGGCCATCCTGGAAGCCGGAGCGGCGGCCGCGGAAGCGGCCTTGTGGGCTGCCGAGAAGGCCCGGGCGACGGCCGAGGGAGCCCGTGTGGCGGCGGCGGCGGCCAGGGCCGCTGCGGACGACCAGCGCGAGGCAGCCGACCGGCGTGCGACCGAGGCGGAGGCGGACAGAACCGCGGCGGAAGTCGCGCGCGATACGGCCAAACTCCGTGCGACCGAGGCGGCCGCGACGGCGGAAGTGGCCGAGGATCGTGCGACCGCCGCGGAAGCCGCCGCGGAGCGGGCGCAAGCTCTACGGGAGACTGCCGAAACGGCCCTGCTGACGGCCGAGCAACTGCTCATGGAGGCGAACGCCGCACTTGTGGTTGCGCTTCGATCTTGGAGAATTCCGATCGCGGACAGCACGCTTCCGCTCCACCAGCAGATCGCGATGAACGCGGCGTCCGCGGCCGCCGAGGCGACCGCCATCTCCGCCCCGTCGTCCGGGGAGTTGGACCAGAGCACCCTCGAGGGTCGGGCGGTAGGACAAATCAACGAGATCGCCGCTCGCTCCGATCGATTGTTATATACGGACACGCACCTCTTTGACAGCGGAGGAGACTCGCTCCGAATGCCCTCGCTGTGCCGCCAACACGTCTGCTCGCTTGGTCACAACGCTGCGCTCCTTGCGAACCAGAGGCGTGTGACCAGTATCGACAGCCTTTCGGAAATGAACGGCATCGCCACGTTCGTCCGAAAGGAAACAATTCCATACGGGGCCAGGACATCCCCGCTGGGCCGGACACAGGACGTTGGTTTCGGTGGCTGGATGAACCATTCGTTCTTCCAGACGCTGGCCTACCGCATTGATCACGAAGGTCATCCAGCCCATGGCGACACGTGGACGCGGGCCTTCGTTACCGGCGATGCCCCGTACACGAACCCGAACGTGGACGTGAACGCCGTCTGGCGGGGGGCCGTCCTGGCGAGAGATCCCTCGGTTGTGGACAACCTCGAATCCTTGGTTACCGGCAATGCGCGAATATCCGTGGATCTCGGGGGAGAGAAGACTCTTCTGGACGTGCGTCTCAGCGGCCTGGAGAACGCCTCCACCGGCACGAGGTACCTCGACTTCGTCTATGACGACCTCCCGGTCTCGCGCGGCGCTTTCGAACGTCGGTTCGCCGAGAACGACTTCCTCAGGGGCGTGTTCTACGGGCCGAACCACGAAGAGGTCGCGGGCGTGTTCGAACACTGGCAGGGACTGGTGGGCGTGTACGGCGCCAGGCGGCAGGACGAATAGTCACTTGGCCGGAAGGGAGCGGACAAATTCCGCGGCCCGGTGGAGCCACGTTTTCAAATCGTTGTCCGACTCGATGCCCGCGGGCTCCACGACGGCCCATCCCAACATCACCCGGCCGGTGATGTTGGCGGGCTTGGTATGGGGTTCAACCAACGTCTCGTCGTGCTTCTTCTTGTCCAACCGCACGATCAGCGAGTCCTTCCACGTTCCCACGCACATGTTGCCGTTGATCATGAAGCAGACGCCGCCGAACATCTTCCGTTCGGAGAAACCCTCTAGCTGCGAGAGCAACGGACGGCCGGGTAGGAGGGGTCGTCACCGAGCCCCTCCCCCCACAGATCCGAGCGTGCGCGATTGACGCACTCGGTTCCTCATCTGACAGGTTCGCTCATTAAACGTTGCCATGAGCGCGTGAACGTGACGTACGGCAGAGG
>JAPOPM010000069.1 GCA_026712905.1 Deltaproteobacteria bacterium | reverse complement strand
GTTGGGCTTCTCCCAGTCCCACAGCCGCCGGGGCCAGCCGCGGAAGGAACCGGCCACCAGCGTCCAGTCCTCGTCCTTGATCACCTCCCAGATCTCCTGCGACATGCGCGGCGGCGAGATGGGGCTTTCGTCCCAGCGCTTGCGCAGCATGGCCTGACTCTCCTCGCGGATCTCCCGGTGGCGCTGTTCCAGCGCCCGGCAGCGGTCGTCCTTCACCGACTTCTCGGGGCCGCCGCGGCGCCGCACCGCCTCGGTCAGGGCGGGCACGAACACCTTGGTGTCGGCCAGGATCGGCAGGTCCACCGGCGACAGCTCCATGAACTCGGTGGACCAGCTCTTGATGGCGAAGTCCGCCAGCGTGACGTTGATGATCTTGCAGCCGGGCTGGAACGCGGGCGCGGAAGTCTGGGTCTTGGCGTCGTGCCGGTGCAGCGCGCCGTAGAGATCCATGACGTCGAGCCCGAGGATCACGTCGGCCTCGGCCACCAACTCCTTCTCCCTGCCGCTCAGGTCCAGGGGGTGCGTGTTGGGGAAGTTGTGGCGCGCGCCCCGGTCCACCACCGCGGCCCCCAGCTCTTCGGCCAGTTCCACCAGCGAGAGCATGGACAAGGGATTCCGGCCCATGTAGTCGGCGATGATGAGCGGGTTTCGCGCGTCGCACAGCCACGCCGCGGCTTCCTCGATGGCGCCCTGCTCGGCCTGGAGCGGCACCGGCGGGCGGAAACGGTCGGGCGCCGGCATGGACTGGGCCATGGCTTCCGGCAGCCGCGATTCCTGCAGGTCGAGGTCGAAGCACAGGTAGACCGGCCCCTTGGGCTCGGTCATGGCCACGCGGTAGCCGCGCAGGATGGAGTTGGACAGCGCGCCCAGGCTCATGGGCTGGTCGTCCAGCTTGACGATGTCGCGCACGAAGTTGCCCTGCACCAGCGCCGTGTGGATCCAGTCTATCCACGGGCGCCGCTTGGTGGTGTCCATGGGGCCCGTGCCTCCCAGCACCAGCACCGGCGTCTTGTCACACCACGCATTGTAGATGGCCATGGAGGCGTGCTGGAGACCCACCACGTCGTGCACGATGGCGGCCATGGGCTCGCCGGTAGCCTTGGCGTAGCCGTGGGCCACGGCCACCGCGATCTCCTCGTGGCAGCACACGATCATCTCCGGGTTCGTGTTGTGATTGTAGTTCACCAGCGAGTCGTGAATGCCCCGAAAGCTCGCTCCGGGGTTCAGGGCCGCGTACTTGATGCCCAGGCTCTTGAGCATGTCGACGATCAGGTCTGAGCCGTATTCCGCCATGTTGTCTCCTGTCATTTCAACCGATTCAAGCATTCGCCAATGCTCGCCAAACGCTTCCGCCAACCCGGCGACACGTCCCGCCGGATAGAGGACGATTACCGTAACCCGCACCCGCCAGCATCAGAGTTTCCTACCGCAAACGTCGCCACGTTAGTAACGGCAGAAGCACAAATATATCCAGCCCCAAGGCTGCGAGGAGTGTGGACCCTACCAACACGCCCAGAACCGCGGACAACTGAAACGCCGACAAACCAAGGATGAAAAACCCTACACAAAGACACAACGTGGTGAAAAAGACGGCCGGTCCGGCCGTCTTCAGGGCATATTGTATGCCCTGTTCCGTGTCGCATCCACTCCGCAATGCTGCACGAAATTTCGTCATTATGTGGATCGTGTCGTCCACGACTACACCCAACGCGGTACTAAACATCGCAGCGACTCCGATGTTCACTTCCGCAACGAGGAAGCCCCAGCAACCGTAAACGGCCAACATCGGAAGTATGTTCGGCACCAGGCTCACCAACGCATACTTCCACGACCATAGGCCCACACCAACTACAACCGTGATCAGAAATACGGCAAGAATGCCGCCGTATACCATTCCCCGGAGGTTTTCCTGACTAAGTCGAGCGAACATGAGCGGGATACTGGCCGACTGAACGTCGTAAGGGAAGGAGTTCCGGCCCAACCAGCCTCTGGTCCTCTCTTCGAAAGAAAGCAGTTCTTCGTTACTCACCTTTCCCAATTCGACCACAACTTTCGAATGGCGAGCCATCGGGTCGATGAGGTCGCAGGCTCTGCCAGTCCTCCGGAGTGCCCCTCCTGCGCTCGCGCTCGTACGCTCGCCTGACTTCATTGCACCATACGTCAGATCAGGACAGTTCCGAAAGGAGCGGACGTGAATCGTCTCCGGCTGTGCAAGCAACCATTCTGCGAAGCGATTCGTCTCGTCTCCACATCCCCTGGTGAACACGCCATTCGCTTCCCCGCAATCCACTGAGTAGGTCACCGACCGCAGGCCCGCGATGCGGCCGTCTGCAAACTCAATAGCCCGACCGAACTCCAACCTGTCCGAAAACCACTCCAGGGAATTATCATCAAGAACGTTTCGGTAAATGGGCACCGTGGCAACCACGCAGAGGCCCACTGTCACACTGCCTAATAACACGCGACGCCGTACCACCACCGCAGCCAGTTGACTGAACGCAGCGTTCAACCACCTGATGGACACCATGGCCCTCGGCCGCGTCGCCAGTGCGCGAAACCAGGAAACCACTCAAGTCACCGGCTCGTAGGCTTGCCGCCGCGCTCGAAGTGGAAACCACGCTTGCCGTGTCCTCGGCACGTCGACTCCCGAGTAATTGTGTTACTGACTGGACCCGTGTGACGTATGCCAGCTTGGCGATTTCCTCGGTCACCCAACCGGTGGCGGCAAGAACCCTTGGTTGAAATATGTCCTCACTCCGCGGCCGGAGCAGGACGACCGCCACATCACCCACCTCGGAATACCTCTCGGCCATCATCTCCAGCGCCTGCCGGTACGGGTCTTTCGGATCCACGAAGTCCCTGTAATCGGATTTGACGTTCAACATTGACACCCCCACACCCAACAACCCCACCGTCACTACTACCGCAATGAACCACAAGCATCTGTGCCGCACGATGTGGTCAGCCAAACGCCGCTCTATGGTATTCTCCGAAGCCGGACCCAAAGGACATCCTCCTGCGCGCCGTGATAACCAGGTACAGAACTCAAGACACCGGCAAACTGCCGAAGCCAGAAAGGCCAAAGCACCGGCTAGTGCAACGGGGTAAGTGTTCGAAAAGTGCTCGAAGTGAGTAGTGGGGACGCACGGCCAACAAGGCGCCCGACTATCGAATCACAAACGTCGGCTGAGTCTCGGCCGTACAATCCATGCGACACCGAGGACGACCAGCCGAAGCCGGGGTCACTCTCCGCGCCACTGGGGTGCACGTTTCTCCACGAAGGCCCGCGCACCTTCCTTGACGTCCGAGGTGGTCCTCAGGAGCGCCGAGAGGTCGGTCTCCAGGCGCAGGCCGTCGTCCAGCGACATCTCGTAGCCCTCGCGCACCGCCTCCTTGGCGAAGACGACGGCCACCGGCGCCTTGGTGGCAATGGCCGTGGCGTACTCCTCGGCCGCGGCCATGAGGCCATCGCGGGGAACCACCTTGTTCACCAGACCGATGCGGCAGGCTTCCTCCGCGTCGATCACGCTGCCCGTGAGGATCAGCTCCAGCGCCTTGCCGAGCCCCACCACCCGCGACAGGCGCTGGGTGCCGCCGCTGCCGGGGATC
>JAPOPM010000068.1 GCA_026712905.1 Deltaproteobacteria bacterium | reverse complement strand
GCCGCGATCACCCCTTCGTAGTTGCCGTCCTGCAGGGCCGTGACCGTTGTCGTCACCGTCGAGCCCCCGGTCCCCACCCCCGCCGGCAGCGTCAGCGTCGCGGCGCCGATCTCGTAGTCCTCGTCGAGCGTGGCCGTGCCCTCGGTCACCAGCGTGATGGTCTCGTCGATGGGGTAGGTGGACCCGCTGCCCGTGTGCACCGTCACCGTCGACGTGCCGCCGGCCTCGTCGATCGGCGTCGTGGCCACCGCGAGCAGCAGCACCGGCGCGGCGTCGTCGTCCCGAATGCGGATGGTCTGCGTCGCGCCGATGGCACCACCGTCGATGGAGGCGCCGACCTCGACGGTCTCGGGAACCTCGTTGGCCCCCCCGTCGTTGTTGTCGTCGATCTTGTCATCCACCCCCATCACCTTGGTGGTGACCATCTTGGGGTCGATGCCCGTTCCCGCCGGCAGCGTCAACGTCATGTCGCCGACGGTGTAGTCCGCGCCCACCGCGGCCGTGCCCACCACCGCCACGCCCGTGTACGTCAGCGTCACGACCTTGGCCGTCTCGTAGGTGGACCCCCCGACCGTGCTCACGGTGACCGTCGAGATCCCGCCGGCCTCGTTGATCTCCGGCGTCACCGAAACCGTCGGCGCCGGCGCGTCGTCGTCGTCCGTGATGCTGACGGTCTGCGTCCCGAAGGCCGGGGCACTCCCCACCTTGGCGCTGATCGTGAAGGTCTCCGGGACATCGTTGGCGTTGCCGTCGTCGTTCTCGTCGATGAGGTCGTCCACCACCGTCACCGTCGTCGTCACCGTCGTGGACTCCGTCCCGGTCCCGGCCGGCAGCGTCAGCGTCTTGGTGAGCGTGTAGTCCTCGTTCTCCGTGGCCTCGCCCGACACCTCCAGCGTGATGGTCCGGGCCGTTTCGAAAGTGGCGCCCGCGTCCGTGCTCACCGTCACGGTCAAGGCCCCCGCGGGCTCCGCGATCACCGGGCTGCTCAGAGCCAGCGCCGGCGCCGGCGCGGCATCATCGTCGGTGATGTGAACGGTCTGCACCTCCCCGATGCCGCTGCCGGCGATGCTCGCGCTGACCATGATCGTCTCGGGCTGGTCATTGGCGGAACCGTCGTCGTTCTCGTCGATCTTGTCGTCCACCGCCGTCACCGTCGTCGTCACCGTGGAGACCGCCGTACCCACCCCCGCCGGCAATTCCAGAGTCTTCGTGTCGATGGTGTAGTCCGGCCCGTCCAGGGCTTCGCCCGTTACCATCAGCGTCACCGTCCGCGCCGTCTCGTAGGTCGACCCCGTGCCCGTGCTCACCGTGATCGTCGAGGTCCCGCCCGCCTCCGCGATGGGCGTATTCAGCGAAACCGTCGGCGCCGGCGCGGCGTCGTCGTCGTTGATGGTCCCCGTGGCACTGCCGTCCTCGATCCTCACGTTCCCGCTCGCCGCGCTCAGGGTCACCGTGAACGTCTCCTGGTCGGTCTCGTCGATGTTGTCTCCCAGCACCGTCACCGCGAAGCTCGCCGTGGTGACGTTCGCCGCGAACGTCACCGTTCCAGTCGCCGCCGTGTAGTCGGCGCCCGCCGTCGCCGTCGCCCCCGTGCTCGCCGTGGCGTAGTCGACCGTGACCTGCTCGTTCACCGCCTCGCTCAGGGTCACCGTGAAGTTCATGGTCCCCGACGCGTCCGTTTCCGTCGCCGTCGCATCCGCGATGCTCAGCGTCGGCTTCGTCAGGGTCACCGTCCGGGTGCCGATGGTCTCCGTGCCGTGCATCGCCACCAGCACCAGCGTCTCGTCCGCCGGCGTCATGTCGGCCACCGCCGTGAGCCGCGCCGTCACCGTCGAGGCCATCGTCCCCATGCCCGCCGGCAGGGTCAGCGGCGGCGACGGTGAAATCGTGTAGTCCGCGGAATCCCCGGTGCTCCCCCCCGCCAGCGTGAACGTGATCTGTTCGTCCCCCTCGTACGTCGAGCCGCTCCCCGTGCCGATGGTCAACATCGACGTGCCCCCCCGCTCGGTGATGCTCGCCGGAGACACGATGAACTCGAGTTGGGGCGCCGGGTCGTCGTCAGTGATGGTCCCCGTGGCCGTGGCGTCCGAGATGGTCACCGTGCCGCTCGGCGCGGCTCCGCTAAGGGTCACCGTGAAGGTCTCGTCCTGTTCGTCTATGATGTCGGAAAGGACCGGAACCATGAAGGTGGCCTCGCTTTGGCCCATGGCAATCGTCACGGAGCCGCTGGAGGTCGTGAAGTCGGCGCCGACCGTGGCCGCGGTGGCACCCGCGGACGAGGACGTCGCGTAGTCCGCGGTCACGTCCACGGTCGCCGTCTCGGTCAGTGTCACTCTGAACGTGGCGTTGCCGGCCGACTCGCTCACGGTCACGTCCGCGACGCTCAGGCCCGGGGTCTGGGCCCGCGCGACACCGGCGAGACCCAGCACGGCCGCCGCCGTGAAAGCCGCCGTCAGCACCGCGGCCGCGCGGCGAAAGCCCGACAACCCTTTCGGAGCGGTCACGCCGCCGGCCCCGCGGAGAGCATGAACTTGAACCGCGTTCTCGAAAGACAACCATCGAACGGTGTCGCAACGCATCGACCTGCCTCCTTGTTCCCTCGGTCACTTGTCCGTTCCTCGCGGCCCCTTCTCTGAATGAGCCGGCAGGTGGTTTCCTAGTTTACCCATAAGTATATTATGGATGGCTTTTTCAAAAAATCATGACGTTTATACATAAGTCTCCGCAAAACACAAGAAAATTTCTCCTCGTCGCGTGCAACCAGAAACTACGCTGCTTCGCTCGGCACGCCCCCGTCGGGGCGTGGCCGAGCGTTGATTCGGGGACTGACTTTAAGCTACAGGGAACGGAGGGCGCCCAAGAAAGGGGACCGGACGATGCTCAGAATCGATGCGGACGCACACGTTCTCGAAACCGAGGAGACCTGGGAGTTCATGGACGGCGCCGACCGCAAGTTCCGGCCCGAGGTCGTCGGCTCCACCAACGGCTCCGGGTCCGGGGACGAGTACTGGCTGGTGGACGGAACCCTGCGGCTCAAGACCCGGAACGTGGGCAAGGACACGCCGCTGGAGTCCCGCGAGCTGCGGGACGTGGCGGTGCGGCTCAAGCATATGGATGAGCTCAAGGTGGACATCCAGGTCATCTTCCCCACCATCTTCATCATCCCGTTGACGCCGCGCCCCGAGATCGAGCTGGCGTTGTGCCGCAGCTACAACCGCTGGATGGGCGAGTGCTGGAAACAGTCCGACAACCGCCTGCGCTGGGTGGCGATGGTGCCGCTGCTCAACACCGACAAGGTCTACGAGGAAGCCCGTCTGGCCAAGGAGAACGGCGCGGTGGGCATCTACATGCGCGGCTCCGAGGGTGAGCGGCTCCTGAGCGACGCGCACTTCCATCCCGTGTACGACGCCGCCCAGAGGCTGGACATCCCCGTGTGCATCCACTCCTCCAACGGCAGCTCGGTGCTCTACGACTACTACAAGTACGAGACCGTGGGCTTCTCCAAGTTCAAGCTGGTGGTGGTGGGCGCGTTCCACACCATCATCATGGACAAGATCCCGGAGCGGTTCCCGAAGCTCAAGATGGCGTTCCTGGAAGTGGGCTCCCAGTGGCTGCCCTACGCGCTGAGCGATCTCTACAAGCGCTACACCATGACGGGCAAGGAATTCAGCAAGAAGGACGTGCTGGCGCAGAACCGCATCTGGATCGGCTGCGAGACCAACGACGACCTCCCCTACGTCATCGACACCGCCGGCGACGACCACCTCGTGGTCGGCACCGACTACGGCCACGCCGATAGCGCCACCGAACTGCTGGCCCTGGACGGCGTCGCCAGCGACCCGCGCCTGAGCCCGGAGGCGGTCGCCAAGATTACCGGGGGGAACGCACGGGCGCTGTATAGTCTGTGAGGCTCTCGGTCCCGGGACCGATGACGAAGTATTCGGCGGCTAGGCCCCGGATCGTCATTCCCGCGAAACAGGCTGTGTCAAAACGTCGTCCGGACAAGAATTGGCGCCAAACCCCCCGAGTCGTCATTCCCGCGAAAGCGGGAATCCAGGGGCGGTGGTGGGGCACTACAGCGGCGTTTCCCCGCCTCCCCACCCCTGGATTCCCGCTTTCGCGGGAATGACGATCCGGGGGTGTGACAATTCAACCAGTCTTCTGCGGCGCAGGCTCCTGGAAGAGTCCTATTGACAGTGGAGGAAACCGAAATGCTCAGAATCGATGCTGATGCACACGTTCTCGAAACCGAGGAGACCTGGGAGTTCATGGACGGCGCCGACCGCAAGTACCGGCCCGAAGTCGTCGGCTCCACCAACGGCTCCGGCTCCGGGGACGAGTACTGGCTGGTGGACGGCACCCTGCGGCTCAAGACCCGCAACGTGGGCAAGGACACGCCGCTGGAGTCCCGCGAGCTGCGGGACGTGGCGGTGCGGCTCAAGCATATGGATGAGCTCAAGGTGGACATCCAGGTCATCTTCCCCACCATCTTCATCATCCCGCTGACGCCCCGCCCCGAGATCGAGCTGGCGCTGTGCCGCAGCTACAACCGCTGGATGGGCGAGTGCTGGAAACAGTCCGACAACCGCCTGCGCTGGGTGGCCGTGGTGCCCCTCCTAAGCCCGGACCAAGTGTACGAGGAAGCCCGGCTGGCCAAGGAGAACGGCGCGGTAGGCATCTACATGCGCGGCTCCGAGGGTGAGCGGCTGCTGAACGATCCCTTCTTCTATCCAGTGTACGACGCCGCCGGCAGGCTGGACGTCCCGGTGTGCATCCACGCCTCCAACGGCAGCTCCGTGCTGTTCGACTACTACAAGTACGAGCCCGTGGCCTTCTCGAAGTTCAAGCTGGTGGTGGTGGGGGCGTTCCACACCATCGTCGCGGGCGGTATCCCCGAGCGGTTCCCACAACTCAAGATGGGGTTCCTGGAGGTCAGCGCGCAGTGGCTGCCCTACGCCCTGACCGACCTGCACAAACGCCCATACATAAAGGAGCAGGGGTTCAATCGGAACGAGCTGCTGGCAAGGAACCGGATCTGGGTCGGGTGCGAGACCACCGACGACCTTCCCTACGTCGTCGAAAACGCCGGCGAGGACCACCTGGTGGTGGGCACCGACTACGGCCACGCCGACAGCGCCACCGAGTTGCTGGCCATAGACGGCGTCGCCAACGACCCGCGCCTGAGCCCGGAGGTCAAAGCGAAGATCTGTGGGGAGAACGCGCGGGCGCTGTACAACCTGTGAGGGTTGAGGCAAGAAGGCCACGGCGTAACCCAGCCCGCTTCTAATTCATCGCAAAGCATATATTTACTGCACAGCAATTATACAAACTTCTTGCATTATTGCCAATATATTAGTAGATTTGCTGTACAGCGTATCTGCTAATACAATGCCAGTCCCTGCGCTAAAAGAACGACAACTGGTCGACCAGTTTCTGGAATCTCTTCGACAGGTACCCGGGGTGGATGTCCGGGTCGTGCAAGTCTTCCTGCAGCCACCTCGGTCGCCCGGCGCCTCGTCTACTCCGCAATATGACGTCAAGTGTAATCTTCGGGTAGCGGGCAAGCTCATCACCTTGTTGATCGAGGTTATGAAGGTTCTCTATCCTCGTGATGTTCACCAGAAACTATGGTTAATCAAGGATTTCGGTCGCCGGCAGGCAAATGTACCGCAAGGACGCGAAACGGTCCCCGTTTTGGTCGCCGAGTCGATATCCCCGGGAGCCAGGGAAATACTGAAAAGCGAGCGAGTAGGCTACTATGACGGCGGTGGCAGCCTATACGTTCCTGCCCAAGGCGTCCATCTCTATGTCGACAGGCCGCTCTCAAAGCCTTTGTCGAGATCCATAAGGTCCTTGTTCTCAGGACGGCGGGCGCGGGTGCTGCATGCGCTCCTTGTCCACGACGAATGGTACCAAGTTAAAGAACTCGCACACCGCGCGCGGGTCTCGCCCGCCACCGCCTTGCAGGTCCTGGCCGAGTTGGAGAGATATGAGTGGGTGGTCTCTCGTGGTCTGGGTCGGAACAAGGAGCGACATTTGGTCGAACCTGCCGCCTTATTGGACGCGTGGGTCAAACAGCATGCGGCGTTGCCGGCTCCCCTGATGAGGCGCTTCTTCGTGCCTTCGGTTCGAGCAGAGGGACTGTTCGAAAAGATAGCTCATGTCTTTGCGGCTCACGATGCCGACTACGCAATCACTCACGAAGCAGCGGCCCAACGTTATGCTCCGTTCCTGTCGGCCGTCTCACGAGTCCGCTGCCGACTCTTGGCCGGGCAAATCGCAGAACAAGCCCTCCGCGAGCTTGATGCCCGTGTTGTCAGCGAGGGAATGAACTTGGCGGTGATTGACGTCCAGTCGTTGGACGAATTGTTGTTTCGCAATCAACTGGACGGAGTTTGGCTGGCCAGTCCGGTCCAGGCTTATCTCGATTTGGCGCACGGCGAAGGGCGCACGAAGGAACTGGCGGACCACCTGCGCCGTGAGCGGATTGGTTTTTGATGGCGAAGCCTCCGACCATCACCGGGTACAGCACTGCGCAAACACTCGATTGTGAGCGTATCCTTATAACCCTGCTACGCGGACTAGGCCCATGGAAAGAAAGTATCTTTCTCGTCGGCGGACTGACGCCCCGCTACCTAGTACCGGCCAAGCCACCGGCCGTGGAGCCACATGCCGGCACGGTCGACGTCGACACCGTCATCGAGCTACAAATCCTGACCGACACCGACGGTTATCACACACTTGAGGAAAATCTGCGCAGGATGGGGTTTGAGCGGGCGACGAACGACAGCGGCCAGAAAGTCTCCTGGCGCTGGGAGAAGCGTACCGAACGGGGCGAGCCCGTGGTACTCGAACTGTTAGCGGACGCGCCCGAAATCGCTGGCGGCAAGGTCCGGCCACTGCCCACGGACGGCAGTATTTCGGCACTCAACATCCCGCACGCATCCATCGTATTTGACCTTCACGAAACCACCGCAGTTCAGGCCGAACTACTCGACGGCGCAGGGATCGCGACCGAGAAGATCAAACACGCCAACCTGGTAAGCTTCACTTGCTTGAAGGCTTTTGCCTACGACGACCGCTTCGAACGCAAGGACGCGCACGATCTGATTTACTGCATCGAGTGGGCGCCTGACGGTCCGGATCGAGTCGCGGAGATGTTCAACGAAGCCCTCACCGGCGAGCACCGCAAGATCATTCGGAACGCCTTGGAGGTCCTTCGCGATCGCTTCGCGGGGGACAAGCAAGTCGAGGGCTACCAAAAGGACGGGCCGGTCGCGGTCGCTCGTTTCGAACTAGGCGAGGGTAACGATCCTGATCAACGTGAGGACCGGCTGCGACGACAACGCGAGGCGAGCGACATAATCGAGCAACTCTTGGGCAGGATCGACAACCAAGCGATACGCTGCTGAAGGCCGGTCCTCGCTTACGTGGCGTCAGAACGCCCGAGCATTGTACAACCTTTGAGTAGTGAGGTGTCCCCCTGCCTGTTCCGTCATCCGGCGAGGTAGCCCATCGCCCCGAAACCGAGACCCATCAGCGCCGCGACACCCAGGGTTCTCATGAGAGACTGGTGTAGCCAGAGGAGCATGATCGCGCTGACGGCGCCGACCGCCAGGACGCGCCAGTCCAGGGAGTACAAGTCCGGCACCAGGAGCTTGAACGGGCCGCTTCGCCGGGACGACAGCTCGGCAAACAGGACGTGCAGGCTGAACCAGATGGACAGGTTGAGAATGACGCCCACCACCGCCGCCGTAATCGCCTCCAGGGCGCCATTCAGGCGCGGCTGGGCCGTGAGTTGCTCAATGTAGGGCGCGCCCGCGAATATCCACAGGAAACATGGCGCGAAGGTGACCCAGAGCGTGACCAACGCGCCGGCGATGCCCATGCTGAGCCCGCCCGCCCTGTACCCCGCGATGTAGCCGACGAACTCCGTGACAAGGATCAGCGGCCCCGGGGTGGTTTCCGCCAGCCCCAGGCCGTCCATCATCTCGCCGGCGGTCAACCAGCCGTGATGGGTCACGACGTCCTGTGCCAGATAGGCCAGCACCGCGTAGGCGCCGCCGAAGGTGACCACCGCCAGGCGGGAGAAGAAGTTGCCGAGCTGCACCAGGATGTCGTAGCCGCCCACCGCCACCAGCAGCAGCACCGGAGCCCACCACACAACCATCCACAACGCCACCGTCCGCGCCGTACCGGACAGCGGCGCGCCGCCCGGCCCGGACCCGGTCTGTCCGGTGCTCCGGCCGCCCAGCAGGAGAAATCCGGCCAGGGCGGCTACCAGGATAATGACGGGGAACGGGACCGACAGAAAGAAGATTCCCACGAACGCCAAGCCCGCGACGATCCAGTGCACGGCTGAATGCAGCGCTCTGTTCGCCACCCTCAGCAGGGCCTCGATGACGATGACCAGGACCGCGCCCTTGATCCCCAGGAACAGCGCGGCCACCAGCGGCAGGTCGCCCCCGACCGCGTAGAGCATCGCCAGCCCGAGCACCACCAGCGCGCCCGGCACCACGAACAAGAGGCCTGCCACCAACCCGCCGGGCACGCCGCGAAGCTGCCACCCCGAGTAGGTGGCGAGTTGCATGGCCTCGGGGCCGGGCAGCAGCATGCAGAAGCTCAGCGCGCCCAGGAATCTTGGCTCGTCGAGCCACCGTTCCTCCTCCACCAGGACACGGTGCATGAGCGCGATCTGCGCGGCCGGACCGCCAAAGGACAGTATCCCGATGCGCCAGAATACGGCGAACAAACGGCGCCAACTGACGGCCGAGTCCCGATGCACGTCGCCACCGGGCTCTACGACAACCGCCATCTTGTCCTTGCCTCGGTCCAGGGGCTTGCCCGGCGGACCCGGCGTGCTACTCGGCCGCCTCGATCTTGTCCTGCGTGCGCAACTCGAAGTCGGAGGCGTCGTGCCGCTCACGGAGCTGCTGGTCGAGCGGACCGCTGCTCTTGTTGACGATGCGCCCGCGTTTCACTGCGTCGCGCGCCGCGATTTCGTCGAACCAGCGCAGGACGTGGGTGTAGGTCTGGATGTCCAGGAACTCGGCGGCGCCGTAGAGGCTGCCGGTGGTGAGGATGCCGTACCAGGGCCAGATGGCCATGTCGGCGATGGTGTAGGTGTCGCCGGCCGCGTAGCGGTTCTCGGCGAGGCGCTTGTCGAGGACGTCGAGCTGGCGCTTCACCTCCATGGTGAAGCGGTCGATGGGGTACTCCATCTTGTAGGGGGCGTAGGCGTAGAAATGGCCGAAGCCGCCGCCGAGGTACGGCGCGGAACCCATCTGCCAGAACAGCCAGGACAGGCACTCGGCGCGCTCCGACGGGTCGTCCGGCACGAAGGCGCCGAACTTGTCGGCCAGGTAAAGGAGGATCGAGCCCGACTCGAACACCCGCGTGGGCGTGGGCATGGAGTAGTCCACCAACGCCGGGATCTTGGAGTTGGGATTGATGGCGACGAACCCGGAGCCGAACTGGTCGCCCTCGCGGATGTTGATGAGCCAGGCGTCGTACTCCGCGCCGGCGTGGCCGGCCGCCAGCAACTCCTCCAGCATGATCGTCACCTTCACGCCGTTGGGCGTTCCCAGCGAGTAGAGCTGGAAGGCGTGCTTGCCTCGCGGCAGCTCCTTCTCATGGGTGGCGCCGGCGACGGGCCGGTTGACGTTCGCGAACCGGCCGCCGTTCTCGCGTTCCCATTTCCAGACCTTCGGGGGTACGTAGTCGTTTGAATCCGTCATGGGCGTCGTCCTCAGTTTCCCTTCCCCTTGAGCCGCCGGTACCACCCCACGAAGTCCGAAACTGCCGCCGGGATGTCGTACTCGGCGTCGAAGCCCAGCTCCGTCTGAGCCCGGGTGATGTCCAGGAAGACCGACGATGTCTGTGACGTGGCCACGCTCTCGTCGATGCTGAGCTTGGCGCCGGGGACCGTCTGCTTGAAGATGTCGATGAGTTCCTGGTTGTCGTAGGGCTTGCCCACGCCGAGGTTGAAGACGCGGCTCTTGACGCCCTCGGTCTGGAGGGCCAGCACCACGCCCCGGGCCGCGTCCTTGGAATAGAGCCATTCCATGACGCCGGGCGGGATGGTGTGCTCGACGCCGTCCACCGACTTCTCCACCAGCGTGCGGAACATGGCGCTGGGGCGGCCGCCGCCGCCGGGGATCCAGGGGCCGCAGACGTTGGGGAAGCGCACGGCGCGGAAATCGACGCCGTGGGAGCGCGCGTAGTTGTAGCCCAGGTTCTCGCCCGCCCACTTGGTGGCGGAGTAGAAGGAGTTGGGCCGTGGCAGCGCCTCTTCCTTGCTGCGGTCGCCGTTGTCCTCGCCCCCGGCCACGCCCCGGGCCACCGCCGCGGTGCTGATCATGACCACCCGCTCCGCGCCGTGGAGGCGCGCCGCCTCCAACACGTTGGCGGTACCCATGATGTTGACCTGGATGGCGCCGTACGGGTTCTCCTGGGCGCCCGTGCCGAGGTTGGGATAGGCGGCGGTGTGGACGATGCGCGTGACCCCGTGCTCCTGGATGACCTTGCCGAGGTCGAAAGGATTCAACAGGTCGCCGCGGAACAGGGCCACGCTGCCCACGTCGACAACGTCCGCCAGCGCGGTAAGGTTGGGTGCGATGTCGAACAGCACCGGCTTCTCGCCCTGCTGCACGAGGATGCGCGCGATCTGGGAGCCCACCAGCCCCGCGCCCGTGATCATGGTCGTCATGGGTTGCCTCCGATGATGGATTTCGCGGCCGGGGGTGCTCCGGCCGCATTGCTGGACTCCTCATAGCACACTGGCGTCGTGGTTGCATGGGAGGAGGACACTCGAGACGCAGCGACGCAAAGGAGTCGGGTCGGAGAGCGAAAGGGGCGATGTAGCAGGAGCGCCTAACTAATGGCTCAGGATGAACTCATGCTTCTTGGTCATTCGGAAGTCGCATAGACGAAGATCGACGAACAACAGGATGTCGGCGACGTAGACGTTTGCATCTTCGGTTCCATGCACCGAACTGATGGGGGTCTTCCCCATGACTCGCAGGCCGGCTTTCCGGGCAATCTCCGCCGTAACGCAAGTCCTGGTGGCGCCAGTGTCCACCAGCGCGTTCACGCCCACCGCATCCTGGTGCAGGGGGCTTGGCCGTGGCTTTGCGGAAGGGTGGGGTTTGGCTATCCCAAAAGTGATGACGGGTCCGATTCGCGGATCGAAACTCTTCCTAATGGACGGCATGCGAGAACCACCCGAGATCAATCGCCGTATCCGTCACCTCTTGGACGGAATACAGATCATCATCAAAGTTGCTCTGGGCATATGCGGCCGCCTCTGTTGCCGTCCCGAAGAAGTCTATGATCTGCTCGTCGCGTAGGAGGGCGAACTGACCTTGGTGAGTCGCCAGAAGTGTCGGGAGTTGCTTGCGGAATGCCGCGTAGTTCTTGTCTACGACATTCTGAATGATCTCCCGGGTCGGCTTCGCTGTTCTAGCCATGGGCTACCTCCTTCAAGCGCGGCAAAGCCTGGTCACAGCGGTACCGTCTAACTCAACCATTTCCATGTCTTCTGAAAAGTCAGACGCCGTCGGTAGCAGTCTAGAATGGTTAGGGGAGATTGTCCACGCGGGAGCCCCGAACACACCCCCTCCCGCGGCAACTGGAACCCCGGGGCTGGTCCGGGTTGACGGGACCCGAAGTGGAATCGGAAGTAGGCGGAGCCGATCCTGCTGGCTCCGCCCAAGCGGTGGACAAATCAGCCCAAAAAAGCATAAGAAGTAGCTGAACAAAAAGAACAGGAGGATCGAAACTTGAGCGTAAGCATGCCTACGACCACCAACCCCGAGTTGGACCCTGCCACCGAGATCATCGTATCCGCGGACTCCCACATCATGGAGCCCACGGACCTGTGGGTGAAGAATCTTCCGGAGAGCTTCAAGGGCCGCTATCCCGAGTTCCCGCCGCGGAACGCCATCGGCGAGAAGCCCGGCGGCCACGATCCCAGGGCGCGGGTCGAGGAGATGGCGGTGGACGGAGTGTCCGCCGAGGTGCTGTACCCGACCCTGGGCCTCCGCCTGTTCGCCCTGGAGGACGCGGAGCTTCAGGAAGCCTGCTTCGAGCTCGCCAACGACTGGCTCATCGACTACTGCAAGGTGCACCCCCACAAGCTCGTGGGCGTGCCGTCGATCTCGCTT
>JAPOPM010000067.1 GCA_026712905.1 Deltaproteobacteria bacterium | reverse complement strand
GCGGACCAGACCGACGCCCTGATGGACCTGTTCGCCCAGTAGTCCATGTATCGTGTCGGCGTTGACATCGGCGGGACGTTCACGGATCTGCTCCTGGTTGCGGATGACGGCACGTCCTTCATCGGCAAGACCCTGACCACCCACGGAGACCCCAGCGTGGCGGTGGAAACGGCCATGCGCGAGGGGCTGGAGGCGGGCATCGTGGACCGCGCCGGGCAGGGCACGGTGGTGCACGGCACCACGCTGGTCACCAACGCCCTGATCGAGCGCAAGGGCGCCCTCACCGCGCTGCTCACCACCGAGGGTTTCCGGGACGCGCTGGAGATCGGCCGCGAGCACCGCTACGAGCTCTACGACCTCGATCTCGAGTTGCCCAGGCCGCTGGTGCCGCGCTACCTGCGCTTCGACGTGCCGGAGAGGGTCGTCGCGGACGGAACCGTGCTCAAGCCCCTGGATGAGGACTTCGTGCGGAGCCTGGTGGCGGAGCTCCGGGACAAGGGCGTCCGGGCCATCGCGGTGTGCTACCTCAACAGCTTCCGCAACGCCGTCCACGAGCGCCGCACCCGGGAGCTCATCGCCGAGGTAGCGCCGGACATCCGCGTGTCCGTGAGCGCCGACGTGGTGCCCGAGATCCGCGAGTTCCAGCGCACCAGCACCACCGCCGCCAACGTCTACGTGCAGGAACGCGTGGCCGCCTATCTCCAGGAGCTGCAGCAGCGGCTGGACGACCTCCAGTTCAGCGGCAGCTTCTTCGTGATGCTCTCCAGCGGTGGCATCGGCACCCCGGAGACGGCGGCCCGGTTCCCGGTGCGGATGCTCGAGTCGGGGCCGGCGGCGGGGGCGCTGGCGGCGGCCGCGCTGGGACAGCGCGCGGGCTATCCCGACCTCCTTTCCTTCGACATGGGCGGTACCACCGCCAAGCTGTGCGCGGTGGAGAACGGCTACCCGCTCAAGGCCCGGGAGTTCGAGGTGGACCGGGTCTACCGCTTCCGCAAGGGCAGCGGCCTGCCCATCAAGATACCGGTCATCGACATGATCGAGATCGGCGCCGGCGGCGGCAGCATCGCCCGGGTGGACGCGCTCGGGCTCCTCAAGGTGGGACCCGACAGCGCCGGGGCCGAGCCCGGGCCGGCCTGCTATGGCCGTGGCGGCGCGGGCGCGACGGTCACCGACGCCAACCTGATCCTGGGCTACTTCGATCCCGACTACTTCCTCGGCGGCGAGATGAAGCTCGACGTGGAAGCGGCCCGGCAGGCCCTTGCCGGCGTCGCGGGCAACCTCGACATGCGCGTGGAGGAGGTGGCCTGGGGCATCCACCAGATCGTCAACGAGAACATGGCCAACGCCGCCCGGGCGCATCTGGGGGAACGCGGCAAGGACCCGCGGGAGCTGCCCATGTATGCCTTCGGCGGCGCCGGGCCGGTGCACGGCTGCCACGTGGCGGAGTTGCTGCACCTACCCACGCTCATCTCGCCCATGGGGGCGGGCGTGGGCTCGACCTTCGGGCTGCTGGCGGCGCCGCTGGCCTTCGACTTCGTGCGCAGCGCCTACAGCCTGCTGGACGATTTGGACTGGTCCTTTGTCAACGGCATGTTCGACGGAATGTGCGCGGAGGGGCGCGCCATCCTGGAGCAGTCGGGACTGGCGCCGGACGAGATCGTCTACGAGCGTACCGCGGACATGCGCTACACCGGGCAGGGCCATGAGGTGTCGGTGCCCATTCCCGACGGCGTCCTCGACGCGACCCATCTGGGCGCCATCACCGAGGCCTTCGAGCGCACTTACGAGCACATGTACGGGCGGACGGTTCCGGACGTGGTGGTGGAGGTGATCAACTGGCGCGTGGTGGCGCGGGGGCCGGAGCAGCCGCTGAACTTCTCGACCCGCGGTGCCAGGGCGGTAGGGGCCAAGGCGCAGAAGGGTACCCGCCCGGTGTACTCGGCGGGCCGGGGACAATTCGTCGAGACCGCGGTCTACGACCGCTATTCCCTGACGCCGGGAATGACCTTCCCGGGGCCGGCCATCGTGGAGGAGCGGGAATCCACCCTGGTGGTGACCGCCCGCAGCCGCGCCCGGGTTGACGATAATCTGAACGTGATCGTAGAGTTCGACTATGAGTAAGCCTGTCATCGATCCCGTAACTCTCGAGGTCATCTGGAACCGGCTCCTGTCGGTGGCCAACGAGCAGCAGGACGCGCTGATGCGCACGGCCTTCAGCACCATCGTGCGGGAGAGCCAGGACTTGGCCTGCGGCCTGTTCGACACCAAGGGCCGCATGGTGGCGCAATCGGTCAGCGGCACGCCGGGCCACATCAACGCCATGGCCACGTCCATGGGGCACTTCCTGCGGGAGTTCCCGGCGGACACGCTGGCGCCCGGCGACGTGCTGATCACCAACGACCCGTGGCAGACCGCCGGGCACGTCAACGACATCACCATCACCACGCCCATCTTCCGGGCCGGGCAGCTCGTGGCGTTCTTCGCCAACACCTGCCACGCGGCGGACATCGGCGGCCGCATCCTTTCCGCCGAGGCCCGGGAGGTGTACGAGGAGGGGCTCCGCATCCCCATCATGAAGCTCTTCCACGCGGGGGAGCCCGACCCCATCCTGCTCAAGATGATCCGCGCCAACGTGCGGCTGCCCCACGAGGTGGTGAGCGACTTCTACGCCCAGTCCGCCTGCAACGACGCCGGCGGCCGGGCGCTCATCGAGACCATGGACGAGTTCGAGCTGGACAGCTTCGATCCCGTCGCCGAGGAG
Source organism: Deltaproteobacteria bacterium (assembly GCA_026712905.1). Lineage (NCBI taxonomy): Bacteria > Pseudomonadati > Myxococcota > Myxococcia > Deltaproteobacteria bacterium. The sequence goes on along the minus strand of JAPOPM010000067.1, from coordinate 60,438 downwards.
ATCATCAGCCGCTCGGAGAAGGCGGTGCGCGCGGCCATTGCCGACCTCGAGGACGGCGCGTGGGAAGGGGAGACCTGGAGCGACGGCTTCGAGGAGCCGATCTACATCAAGACGAAGCTGGAGGTGCGGGGCGACGAGATCTTCATCGACTTCACCGGCTCGTCGCCCCAGAGCCACCGCGGCATCAACGTGGTGATGAACTACACCCACGCCTATGCCAGCTTCGCGGCCAAGGCGGCCATCTATCCCGACGTGCCCCACAACGAGGGCAGCTTCCGTCCGGTGCACGTGAGCGCGCCCGCGGGGAGCATCCTCAACGCCAACGAACCGGCGCCGGTGGCGGCGCGGCAGACCGTGGGCCACTTCGTGCCCACCGCGGTGTTCACCGCGCTGGCCAAGGCGCTTCCCGGAAAGCTCATGGCGCCGAGCGCGGACCCCATCTGGCTCAGCGTGTGGCGCGGCCAGGACCCGGCGTTCAATCTCACGGTGTTCCAGGTGGGCGGCACGGGCGCCCGTCCCACGAAGGACGGGCTGAGCGCGGTGGGCTTCCCCAGCGGCGTCGCCGGCGTGCCCGCGGAGGTCATCGAGAGCCTGTCGCCGCTGGTCATGCGCCGGCGCGCGTTGCGGGTGGATTCCGGCGGCGCCGGCACCTGGCGCGGCGGCCTCGGCCAGTTCACCGAATTCGCCAACCGCGCCCACGGACAGTGGAGCGTCAACGGCATCCTCGACCGCACCCGATACGCCGCCCCCGGCATCATGGGCGGCGGTCCGGGGCTCCCCGGCGAGTTCATCCTCGACGGCGGCGAGCGCCCGAACCCCAAGGCCCAGACCCATCTGGGCGGCGACCGCAGCGTGCAACTGAACCACCCCGGCGGAGGCGGCTACGGCGACCCCATGAAACGCGACCTCGAACGCGTGCGCGCGGACGTGGTGTACGGCTACATCACCGCCGCCGCGGCCGCCCGCGACTACGGCGTGGTGGTGCGCTTCACCGGTGGCGACGATGAGAAGGTGCGGCTGCCGGAGCAATGGGTCATCGATGAGGCCGCGACAAAGGAGTTGCGGCGGGACGCAGTGTCTTGATTATCTTTATTCCCGCGAAACAGGCTGTGTCCAAACTCCACCTGGCCACGACCCTGCAGCGCCACCGCTATGCGTCATTCCCGCGAAAGCTGGAATCCAGTTGCGCATGCGGTGGGGAAAGTGACATGAGCTCATGATTCTCTCTGAACGCATCGCGCTCGTCACCGGCGCCGCCACCGGCATCGGCCGGGCGACGGTCCTGGAGTTGGCGCGCGCCGGCGCCGCCGGCGTGGCGATCAACTACCGCTCGGCCAAGGAGCAGGCCGAGAGTCTGGCGGAAGAGGCGCGGGCGCTGGGCGCCGAGGCGCTGTGCGTGCACGGCGACGTGCGCGACGACGGCCATGTCCGCGAAATGGTCCGTCAGACGGTGGAGCGGTTCGGGCGCCTGGACATCCTGGTGAACAACGCCGGTATCACCCGCTGGGTGCCGATCACGGACATGGAGGCGTTGACCGACGACATCTGGGACATGACCCTGGACGTCAACGTGAAGGGCGCGTTCCGGTGCGCGCGGGCGGCGGCGCCGCACCTGAAGGCCGCCGGGGGCATGATCGTCAACGTGTCGTCCATCTCGGGTGTCATCGCGCCCTCGACCATGTCGTCTCTCGCCTACGGCACCGCCAAGGCCGGCCTCATCTACCTGACCCGCGGCCTTGCCGTGGCCTTGGGGCCCGAGATCCGGGTCAACGCGGTGGCGCCGGCGTTTACCGACACCCAGTGGATGCGCGACCACTACGGCGCGGACTACGACGCCATCATCGAGCGCGCGTCGGCCAACTATCCCCTCAAGCGCGTGGCGAAACCGGAAGAGGTGGCCGGCGCCGTCCTGGGCCTCATCACCGGCGGCGACTTCGTGACCGGCCAGACCCTGCTCGTCGACGGCGGCCTGAGTCTGAGTTAGCCCCTCCGCTTGTCCGTTGATTTCGAGACACGAGAGAGTGTCGCCATGACCAAGACCGAGTTGATGACCGCCATGCAGGCCCACCGGCTGGTGGCGGTGATTCGTTCCAGCACCGCGGAAGAGGCGCTGGCCACCGCCCGGGCCGTGGGCGAGGCCGGCATTCGGTTCGTGGAGGTGACCTTCACCGTTCCCGACGCCGCGGAGGTGATCCGAACACTGGCCGGAGAAGGAGTGGTGCACGTCGGCGCCGGCACGGTGCTGTCCGAGGAGCAGGCGCGCACCGGTATCGAGGCGGGCGCGCGTTTCATCGTCTCGCCAAGCCTGGAGCTGGACCTGGTGCCGCTTTGCCGCGAGGCCGGCGTGGCGTCCATCCCCGCCGGCGCGACCCCGACGGAGGTCGTGCAGGCATTGCGCGCCGGCGCCGATCTGGTGAAGATCTTTCCCGCGGACTGCGTGGGCGGACCGCATTTCATCCGGCAGATGCTGGGTCCCTTCCCCGATGCCCGCTTCATGGTCTCGGGCGGCGTCAACAAGGACAACGTCGCCGAGTACGCCGCCTTGGGGGTGACGGGCATCGTGCTGGGCAGCGCCTTCCTGGCGGACGTGCTGGCACGGGAGGGCCACGCGGGGCTCGTGGCCAAGGCGCGGGAGTTCGTGGATCTGCTCAGTTGAGCGTGCGCGAGCCCGACCCGGACGGCGGCTCCGGCGCGCCCCCGCCAAACTCCAGGAGATTGACCAGCAAGTCTTGCCGTTCCTTGAAGGAACCGGCCTCCAGCAGCGCCTGCTTCTCCGACGGGTGGAAGGGCATGGCGACGCCCAGAAAATTCACGAAGTCGGCGTCGGGTATGGGGTGGAGTTGGTCCGGGTCGACGGCCATGCCACGGGCCTCGGCGTAGCGGCTCAAGGCTTGGGTCAGGCGCGGACGATCGACCGCTTCCGAAGCGTCCCCATCAAGGTCAGCGAAACTCGCGTAGTCCGGGAGCACGCGCCGGTAGCCGCGTTCCACGGACAACTCTTCCTTCACACGGAAGCGGCTGATGCCGCGAAGCTGCACCATGTAGCGGCCGTCCGGCGACTGCTCCCAGCGTTCGATGTGGCCGGCGCAGCCCACCGGGTAGAGGTCGGGTATGGTTTGCTCGGCCCCCGGCTGGGGCCTGTTGTCCCTTTGGGGAGTGAAGGGTTGGATCATGCCGAAGACCCCCTCCGCCTCCAGCGCGTCATGCACCAGGTTGCGGTAGCGGGGCTCGAAGATGTGCAACGGCAGCCGGGTCCCCGGCAGCAGCAGCACGCCCGTCAGCGGAAAGACCGAGAGAATTTCGGGCAACGAGACGGACGCCGTTTTGTCTTCCATGCGTAACCCTCCTGTTCCCTTCGATTATAGAGCCTCGCGGACCCTCGTCAACCGAGTTGCCTCATTAACGCGGGAAGCCCGTGTCATGCGTATTCGTCGTAGAGCCCCTCGAACTTCGCCAGCTTGAAGCGCACCATGTTGCGCGCCGCGTGGGTCACCACCTGGCGATCACGCTCGGTGGTACAGAACCGGGCGATGACCTGGGCCGCCAGCGCGGTGTGTTCCTGGTCCGCCACCGCGTGCACGGTAAAGAACTCCCGGTGGTGGTCGTTGACGCCGTACTGCCGTGCAAGGCAGTCGTCGAACTCCGCCGCGTAGCGGCCCACCATGCTCTCGTTCACCAGCGCGCTGGTGCGGGTCTCGGCGGGTGAGCCCAGGAACATGCCCCGGAGAATGGCGGCGGCGTGAGCCTGGCACTCGAAGATGGGCAGCGCCTGGGCGAAATCCCCATCGGTCAGGCCGATGGAGAGGCCGAACCGCTTCATCAGGTCGGGATGGGTCTGTTCTTCGGTGAAGGCGTGGAGGTAGAGCTCGAAGAGCTCCTGGTTGTGGGCGTTCTTCGCCATGCACAGGGTGAATCCCTTGTTGATGGCGATGTTGAGCAAGTAGTGCTGCAGCGCGAAGCCCTGGAGCCGTCGGGTGGTCAGGGTGCCCTCGCGCAGGTCCGTGAAGTACCGGCAGGCCATCAACCGCTCGACGCCCGGTTGGATGATCTCCCCGATGATCGAGTCGACAAATGCTTGAGATGTCATGGCGCCCGCGACCGTAATGGAACGGGAGCGGTGCTGTCAAGCGCCGCCGCCGGTTGAAGCGGGCGGCGAAACAGGGAATAGTAACCGGACACTCGCCGAAAGGAGCGCCGCCATGTGGAAGGGATTCAAGGTCATGGACGCGGACGCGCACATGCATGAGCCGCAATACCTCTGGGAGCGATACGTCGAGCCCGCCTACCGCGACCAGGTGCCCAAGGTGGCGTTCATGGACGGCGCCTTCATGGTCTACGAGCCGGACGGCCGCATCATCCCCAAGACGGAGAAGCAGCCCAAGCTGCCGCGCACCGCGTGGGCGGACATGGAGGCCAAGTACGGCGAGCAGTACCGCACGTGGTGGTCCTCGGAGACCCGTCTCAAGGACATGGACGCCCACGGATGGGACGTGCAGGTGCTGCTGCCCACGGGCAACAACGGAAACTTCGCGTACCGCGTGGCCCTGAAGGACGCCAAGCTGGGCGCCGCCATGTGCCGCGCCTACAACAACTGGTGCCGGGACTACTGCGACGCCGATCCCAAGCGGCTGAAGTTCGTGGCGGTGCTGCCGGGCGCGGACACCGTGGACATGGTGGCGGAGGCGCGGCGCGCGGTGGAGGAACTGGGGGCGGTGTCGGTGCGCAACCCCTTCCTGCCCGAGGACCGCTGGCTGCACGAGCCCGAGTACGACGCCCTGTGGAGCCTGGCGTGCGAGCTGGATTTTCCCATCTCGGTGCACGGCGAGTACCGCCAGCGCCGCTTCCATCCGTTTGCGGGCGGTAACCGCGGCAACGTAGACGACCGCGACATGCAGCAGCTCGCCCTGCGCGGCCTCGACCACGCACTGGGCTTTCCCTGCGACAACATGGCCACCATGGGGCACTTCATCTTCACGGGCATCCTGGATCGCTTTCCGAAGCTGCGGCTGGGCATCCTCGAGTCCAACGTCGGCTGGGTGCCTTTCTGGCTCGGACGCATGGACGAACACACCCACGGGCGCAACAGCGTCATGGGCAACGCGGTGGAGCGCCTGCCCATGCTACCGAGCGAGTACTTCAAGCGCCAGGTCACGGTGACCTGCGACAGCGACGAGAGCGCGCTGTCCTACGCGGTGGACCACCTGGGCGGCGAGAACATCGCCTGGAACACCGACTATCCGCATCCGGACGCGCCGCGGCCGGAGAAGGCCCTGCCCGACTTCGACGCACAACCGATCGCGGACGAGGCCAAGGCCAAGATCCTGTGGGACAACGCGGTGACGCTGTTCGGCCCGCGCATCCTGGCGTAACAGGACTTTGATAAACGGTGGCGGCGTCCGGTGCGGGCGCCGCGCAGGCGAGCGACACATGGACGAGATCCGATTCGTAGACACCACGTTGCGCGACGGCCACCAGAGCCTCTGGGCGGAGCGCATGACCACGGGCATGATGCTCCCGGTGGCCCGGACCATGGACGAGGCGGGCTTCGACGCCATCGAGCTGATGTCCGCCTCGCACCTCAAGAAGTGCGTGCGCGAGCTCAAGGAGGATCCCTGGGACCGGGTGCGCATGGTGGCGGAACGCATCACGCGGACGCCGCTGCGGCTCATGGCCGGGAGGGTCAACGCCTTCGAGATCACGCCCGTCTCGGTGTACGAGCTGTTCATCGAGCGCATGGCGGCCAACGGTATCCGCCAGGCGCGCATCTCCGAGGAGTGGAACGAGCTGGAAGGGTGGCGGCGCAAGGTCGGCATCGCGCGCAACAACGGCCTGGAGCCCATCGTGAACCTGATCTACTCGGTGTCGCCCAAGCACACCGACGAGTACTACGCGCGCAAGACCCGCGAGGCGGCCTCCCTGGGGGTGCCGTTCCTGTGCCTCAAGGATCCCGGCGGCCTGCTCACCCCCGAGCGCACGCGCACCCTGGTGCCGATGATCTTCGAGAATGCCGGCGGCATCCCGGTGGAGCTGCACACCCACTGCACCACCGGTCTCGGCCCACTGTGCTGCCTGGAAGCGGTGAAGCTCGGCGTGCGCACGGTGAACACGGCCGTGCCCCCGCTGGCCAACGCCTCGTCGAACCCGTCGGTGTTCAGCGTCGCCGCCAACCTGCGCGCCTTGGGCTACACCTGCGCCGTGGACACGGACGCGCTCGAAGCCGTGTCGGAGTTCTTCACCGCGGTGGCGCGCCAAGAGGGCTTCCCCGTGGGCGCGCCGGTGGAGTACGACTACGCCCAGTACCAGCACCAGGTGCCCGGCGGCATGATCTCGAACCTGCGCCACCAGCTCGCCAAGGTGGGGCTGGAGCACAAGGCGGAGGAGGCCCTCGACGAGGTGGTGCGGGTGCGGGCGGACCTGGGCTACCCCATCATGGTGACGCCGCTGTCCCAGTTCGTGGGCAGCCAGGCCGCCATCAACGTCATCGTCGGCGGGCGCTACGAGGAGGTCACCGACCAGATCATCCAGTACGCGCTGGGGCTCTGGGGCAAGGAAGGCGCCGACACCATGGATGCCGGCGTGAAGCACAAGATCCTGGACCGCCCCCGCGGCAAGGAGATGGCCCGGTGGGTGCCGCCGGACCTCACCATCCAGGAGGTGCGGCGCAAGCTCGGCGGCCCGGGCGTCACCGACGAGGAGCTGCTGCTGCGCTGGATGCTGAGCGCGGAGGAGATTGCCGTCATGCGTGCCGCCGGCCCGCCGCGGGAGTACCGGAACGCCCACGCACCCATGGTGACCCTCATGGAGCAACTGGCCCACCGCGGCCGCTACAGCGACATCCACGTGCGCCGTCCGGGTCTGTCCCTGTCGCTGCAGCGGAGCGGGGCGTAGCGCCAGTGGGCTTCCGGGCGGCGTTTTGCACTGCATGGAGAGAACCGGAAACCAGGAAGGGGAGAACCCATGCCGGATCTGACAACCCTCGGACGTACGGTGGGCGAACTGCTCAAGGAACGGAACGAGACCGTGGCGGTGGCCGAATCATCCGCCGGCGGCCTGATCTCGGCGGCGCTGCTGTCGTTGCCCGGGGCCTCCGCCTACTTCGTCGGCGGCGGCGTGATCTACACGCGGCACGCGCGCGCGGGGCTGCTGATGATGCCCGCCGACCAGGTGACGGTGCGCGGCAGCACCGAGTCCTACGCGCTGGACTGCGCCCGGCTCATCCGCGATCGCCTCGGCACCACCTGGGGCCTCGCGGAGAGCGGCGCCACCGGGCCCACGGGAAACCGCTACGGCGATGCTTCGGGGCACGGTTGCATGGCCATCGTCGGGCCGGTGGAAAAGGCCATCACCGTCGAGACCGGCCGGCCCGACCGGGAAGCCAACATGTGGGCCTTTACCGAGGCCGCGTTGGGACTGCTGGAGGAAGCGCTTCGCCGGCGGTAGCGCGGGACGCGACACCATGAACTCCGTAGACGACCTCAAGGCGGAGGCCTGCCGCGTCATCGATGCGCGCCGGCAGGAAATCATCGACCTCGGCGAAGCCATCCTGCGGCAGCCGGAGACGGGCTTCAACGAGGTCAAGACCGCCGAGCTCATAGCCGGCCGGCTCCGGTCTCTCGGCCTGGAGCCGCGGCGAGGTCTCGCCGTCACTGGTGTCAAGGGCCGCAAGGACTGCGCCCGGCCCGGCCCGGCGCTGGCGATTCTCGGGGAACTGGACTCGCTCAAGGTGTTCGATCATCCCCATGCCGATCCGGACACCGGCGCGGCCCATGCCTGCGGCCACAACGCGCAGGTGGCGGGCATGGTGGGCGCGGCCATGGGGTTGCTGTCCGCCAAGGTGCTGCCGGAACTCACCGGCGCGCTGGTGTTCTTCGCGGTGCCCGCCGAGGAGATGATCGACGTGGACGAGCGCCTGGAGCGCAAGGCGCGGAACGAGATCGAGTTCCTCGCGGGCAAGGCGGAGCTCATCCGGCTGGGTCATTTCGACGACGTGGACCTTGCGATGATGTTCCACACCAAGACCGACACCCTCGCCTCCCACGTGGCGGGCTCGTCCAACGGTGCGCTCATCAAGAAGATCCGCTTCATCGGCAAGGCGGCCCATGCCGGCGGCAGCCCCCAGACCGGCATCAACGCCCTCAACGCCGCCTCCCTGGCCATGACCGCCATCGCCTACCAGCGCGAGACCTTCTACGACGACGACACCATCCGCATCCACCCGATCATCACCAAGGGCGGCGAGGCCGTGAGCGCGGTGCCGGCGGAGGTGAAGATCGAGACCTTCATCCGCGGCAAGACCATCGAAGGCATCGTCGACGCCAACCGCAAGGTGGACAACGCGCTCCGGGGCGCGGCCATGGCCGTGGGCGCGTCGGTGGAGATCGTGACGGTGCCGGGCTATCTGCCCCAGACCAACGACGAGACCATGGCCCGGCTCTGGGGCGACAACGCCGCGCGGCTCTTCGGTCCCGGCGGCTTCAAGCGCACCACCGAGCACCGCACCAGCAGCACCGACTTCGGCGACGTCGCGCACATCATGCCGGCCGTGCATCCCTACGTCGCCGGCGCCTCCGGGGGCGGCCACACCAACAACTACCTGCTGGTGGACAAGGACTCGGTGTACGTGAAGTCGGCCAAGCTGTTGGCCATGACCGCCATCGACCTGCTGCACGACGACGCTGGGGCGGCGCGCCGCGTCCTCAAGGAAAACAGGCCGCGCATGACCCGACAGGAGTACCTGGAGTTCCAGCGCAGGCTCGACGCCACCGAGGTGTTCAAGCCCGGAGGAGAGTGACCAGGCCGGACGGCGACTGTCCTGTGTGGAGTGCTGCGCCCGACCGGTTCGGGCCGCGGGCGATGCAGGGACGGCCAACGGGTTCCGGGAGACCCCCGCGCGCCGGTGTGGTACAAGATCAGGACCGAAGAAAGGAGTCGTCCATGCCTAAGCAGCCTCACCCCGCGGGCCTCGGAAACGTGCTCTACGCTCTCGTGCTGGCAGGCCTGATCCCGTTGCTGGCTTCCACTGCCGCGGCGCAGAGTGGACTCTACTTGGCGGCGGATGTCGGGTTGGCGCGTGGTTCGACCTCGGACTCCAACACGGAGGTCGGCCGGGGTGACATCGACTTCGATTCCGGTCTCGGTTACAGCCTGGCCGTGGGCCTGGGCTGGCAAGGGCTGCGTCTTGAGGGCGAGGCGACTTGGCGGCGCACGGACGTGGACGGCCTCGACTACGACCGGCTCGACCTCGGGGGCTTGGGGGACCTGGAAGACCGGGTTCGCAAGCTTATCGACGACAACGTGAAGGGCAACCAAACCACCGTGGGCTTCATGGCCAATGCCTGGTACGACCTCGACCTGGGTGTGGGCCTGGCGCCGTATGTCGGCGGCGGCTTCGGCGTGAAGTACGTCCGCTATGACATCGATCTGCCGGTGGAGTTGGAGTTGCCGACCATCCCTGGTCTTTCTCCCACCGCCTCCCGCGCGCTCAATGAATTCGGCGTCGGCGACGGAGACTGGGTGCTCGCCTACCAGTTCGGTTTGGGGTTGGGGTACCGACTGCTGGATTCCATGGTCCTGCACTTGGGTTACCGGTACATGGGTACCGGGGATCCCAAATTCAAGTGGGACGACGGTTCCACGGTCAAATCGGAACTGCGGAACCACGTCTTCCGCGCCGGCCTCCGCATCGGCTTCTGAGGTCGGGCGTCCGTCCGAGGAGTGGAGTTACGGGGTGCGCCAAGCGCACCCCGTCTATCTATGCCGCCTTGTCGAAGTACTCCCGGGTGACCTTGAACACCATCGGTGCCAGCAGCAACAGGCCGATGAGGTTGGGCACCGCCATCAGGCCGTTGAGGGTGTCCGACAGGTTCCACACGAACCCTACCTTCACGTTGGCGAACGTCAGTGCCGCCAGCACCCACAGTCCGCGGTAGACCAACAGGCTGTTTTCGCTGAACAGGAACTGCCAGCAGCGTTCGCCGTAGTAGGACCACCCGAGGATGGTGGTGAAGGCGAAGACCGCCAATGCCACGGTGACGATGTAGCTTCCGCCGGGCACGGCGCTTTCGAAGCTCGCGGAGGTCAGCACCACGCCGGTGAGGCCGCCGCCGTCCGCGCCCGTCAGGGTCCAGGCCCCGGACGTCAGGATCACCAGGGCGGTCATGGTGCAAACGACGAGGGTGTCGATGAAGGTCCCGAGCATGGCGATGATGCCCTGGCGCACCGGGCTGTTGGTCTGCGCCGCCGCGTGGGCGATGGCCGCGGAGCCCAGGCCGGATTCGTTGGAGAACACGCCGCGCGCCACCCCGAAACGGACCGCCGCTGCCACGGCCGCCCCGGCGAAACCCCCGGCTGCCGCTGCCGGAGTGAAGGCGTGGGTGAAGATCAGCGCGATGGCCGCCGGCACCGCGGTGATGTTGATGATGATGACCAGGAGCGCGGCGCCGATGTAGAGCACGATCATGGCCGGCACCAGCTTGCCGGCGACTTCGCCGATGCGCTGGATGCCGCCGATGACCACCACGCCCACCAGCACCGCCACGATCACGCCGGTGATCCAGGTGGGGACACCGAAGCTGTCGGCCAGCGCCGTGGCCATGGAGTTGACCTGCACGGCGTTGCCGATGCCGAAGGCGGCCACCGCGCCGAAGACGGCGAACAGAAGGCCCAGCCACTTGCCCAGCTCGGGGGCGAACGCGCCCACGCCGTTGCGCAGGTAGTACATGGGCCCGCCCACGTGCATGCCCTTCCCGTCCACCTCGCGGTAGGTGACCGCGCAAACGGCCTCGGCGTACTTGGTGGCCATGCCGAACAGGGCGATGAGCCACATGTAGAAGATCGCGCCCGGACCGCCCAGCGCGATGGCCGTGGCCACGCCGGCTATGTTGCCGGTGCCCACCGTGGCCGAAAGGGCCGTCATCAGCGCGTTGAAGGGTTTGACCTCGCCCTCGCCCGCGGCGCCGCTCTTGTCGAAGAGCAGCCGGAAGCCGTAGCCGACCTTGCGCCACGGCATGAACACGAGCCCGAGGGTCAGGAGCACCCCCGTCACGCCGAGCATTCCCAGCATCGGCGGACCCCAAGCGAAGGCGTTGACGGAATCGATGAGCGCGTTCAAACGTTCCATGGCATTCCCTCCGACTCAAGTCATGCGTTGCGGCACTCCCCGCGGGGCCGTGGGCATCTTCATCCCATTATGCTCAACTCGACAACGCCGTCAATAGCGATCGGCTGATTTCAAACAGGCGATGATCCCGGCAACGATGCCCCACCAGTTGCAGCCCCACCGGCAGCCCGGAGGGTCCGGTGAAGAGCGGCAGCGTCACGCACGGCAGGTGGGCCCATGTCGCGAGGATGTTGAAGGCCGTGTCGCCGGTGTTGTCGAGACCCACGGGCGCCTCGCCGGTGGCGCTGGGGGTCAGCAGGACGTCGAAGTCCTCGAGCGCCTCGTCCAGCCAAGCCCGGCATGCCGCCATGACTCGCTGCCCCTCCCGGTATTCCTCGTAGGACACCGCGGGCCAGTCCTTCATCTTCCCTTGCTGGAACTCGCTCAACAGCTCGAAGTGGTGGGTGCGCTCCCACGTCAGCGCGCGTGAGATCTCGTAGTCGCTGACCCGGCGGCCCATGGGCTCGAACTCGGCGAAGGGTCCGCCCAGGTCGAGGTCGGATACCGCGGCGCCGGCCCTGGCGAGATCGGCGGCGGCGCCTTCCACCTGCGCCTTGGTGTAGTCCAGCGCCTTGTCCCACAGGGGCGTGCGGCACAGGCCCACGCGCAGGTCCGTCACCGAGACCGGACTCAACGGCAGCACCGGCTCGCCCGTCACCGCCGCCCGGAACAGCGGCAGGTCCTCCACAGCGCGGCCGAACAGCCCCACGGTGTCGAAGGAGCCGGTGTTCTCCTTGACCCCCTCGTTGCTGATCTCGCCGTAGCTGGGCTTGTAGGCCACGCAGCCGCAGAACGACCCCGGCCGGATCACCGACCCCAGGGTCTGCGTGCCGAAGGCCATGAAGGCCATGAAACCCCCCACCGCCGCGGCCGAGCCGCTGGAAGAGCCCCCGGGCGTGTGCGTGGGATCGTGGGGGTTCCGGGTCTTGCCCGGATGGCGGCTGGCGAACTCGGTGGTTACGGTCTTGCCCAGGAGTACGCCGCCCGCGGCGCGGGTGAGCGCCACGCACGCGGCGTCCGCCCGGGGCCGAAAGCCCTCCCAGATGGGCGAACCGTAGCCCGTGGGCATGTCCGCGGTGTCCATGATGTCCTTGACCGCGAACGGAAGACCGTGCACCGCCCCGCGGCTCGACGCGCGGTCGCGCTCCCGCGCCTGCGCCACCGAATAGTCCGGGTCCAGGTGCATCCAGGCCTCCACCGCCGGCTCCCGTTCCTCGATGCGCTCCAGGCACGCGCGCGTCAGCTCCTCGGAGGTGACCTCTCCCCTGGCGACGCGCGCCACCGCTTCACTGGCCGAAAGTCTGCATAGATCGTTCATGGGTGGTATCCTCTGGCTGTTGTGTTGTGATGGTGATGACGGAAACTCCCGCATAACACGTTTGCCGGCGGGATTCGATTGAGCGCGCCACGAGGCCTTGCAGGCACAGGAGGCAGGACATGATCAAGACCAAGGGACTCTACCACAGCGGCATTCCCGTCAACGACATCGACCGGGCGGTGACCTTCTACCGCGACGTGCTGGGCATGGAGGTGGCCACCATCGCCCGCGACGACCTCCGGGGACTGGGCCGCGCCGACATGCGCTCCGGCAACAGCATCGTGGTGCTGTTCCAGCGCCCCACCCCCATCGACCGCGACGCCCTGGCCGAGGACGGCGTCACCCACCAGGCCTTCTACGTGGACGGCGACGACTTCGAAACCGCCGAAGAACGCATGCGCGAGGCCGGCGTCCGCATCCACGAAGTGCCCGTGGTGGAACGCCGCTCCGGCCGCGGCTTCTACTTCTTCGACCCCGACGGCAACCTGCTGCAGCTCTATGCGCCGCCGAAGAAGGCAGGGTGAACCCAAACTGGACAAAAGATGTGGCTGGTCATATATTATGTCCAATCCCGAAAGGGGGGACCAACCATGAAAACCATTGGGGCCGCAAAATTCAAGGAGCAGTGTTTGGCACTGCTGGATAACCTCGATGCCGAGGGATTGATCGTTACCAAGCACGGCAAACCCGTGGCGCGGATAGTTCCCTACGACCGGCAGTGCGCCGACCTCATCGGCAGCTTGCGCCACAAGATCGCGATCAGGGGCGATATCTTCAGTACGGGCGTTCGCTGGGACGCCGATGCTCAATCTTGATACGCACATCCTGGTCCTGGCGATCAACGGTGAACTCCGGCCGTCCGAGCAGGCAGTGTTGACCCGGGACCCGTGGTCCGTTTCCGCGATCGTGTTGTGGGAGTTGGCCAAGCTCGTTCAACTCGGCCGACTGGACATGGACCTCGATGACCGTGAAGTAACGCGAGTCCTCAACCGCCTGCAGGTGTGGCCCATCGATCTCGCGATCGCCCGAGCCTCGACACGGCTTGATTTCAGAAGCGATCCCGCTGACGAGATCATAGCCGCCACCAGTATGGTTCACCGCGTGCCGTTGGTTACGCGCGACCGCGTCATGCGTCGTTCGAAGATGATTCCGCTGGCCGCGTAACCCTCTACCGCTCCCGCCGCGACACCAGCAGGTGCAGCCCTAGGGACAGGGCGAGCATGAGCACGCCGATGACGGCGCCGATGCCGAAGGAGCCTTCGTCGAAGGCGCGCTGGAAGAGCAGGGTGGAGAGCACCTCGTTGCCGTAGGTGAACAGGATGATGGCGCCGGCGAACTCCCGCAGATAGATCTGGAACAGCAGGATCCACACCGAGAAGAGGCCGGTGCGCAGGAACGGGATGACGATGCGTACGATGGTGCCCAGGGCGCTGGCGCCGGACGTCCACGACGCTTCCTCGAATTCCTTGTGGAACTGAAACAGGAACGGGCTCAGGGTCCGCAGCGCGAACGGCAGGTAGTTGCCGATGAAGTAGAGCAGCAGTATCCACAGGGTGCCGTAGACCGGGGTCTTGATGTAGGCCCACACGAAGCCCACGGCCAGGATGGTGCCGGGGAAGGCCAGCGGCAGCATGGCGGCGGCCTCGATGGGCCCCTTGAGCTTGACGCCGCTGCGCACCAGCAGGTAGCCGAGGCCCAGAGCGATCAGCACCGTGGCGGTGGCGCCGGTGAGGCACAGGATCAGGGTGTTGGTGAGCGCGCGCCAGAACACCGTGTCTTCCAGGGCGGCGGTCCAGTGCCGAAACGTGAGCTGGGTCAGCAGGTCGAGGCTCGGGGAGGCCACGAACTGCGAGAAGGAGAGCAGCAGGATCACCAGTGCCGGCAGCAGGATGACCACGGCGAAGTAGAGCGAGCAGCACACCAGGGCGACGTAGCGCCACCCGCCCAACCGATGGACGTTCTCCGGCCGGGCCTTGCCGGTGACCGTGACGAAGCTCTCGGCGCGCCGCACCAGGTGACGGTAGAGGAACAGCGACACCAGGCTCAGGGGGATCACCATCATGGCCAGCGCCGCGGCCGTGTTGTAGTAGATCAGCGACTGGTAGTCCGAGGCGATGAGGTTGAAGATGGCCGAGGTGAAGACGAAGATGCCGCCGGGCGCGCCGATGATGATGGGCACTTCCAGCGTGATGAGGCCGATGACGAAGACCAGCAGGAACGAGGAGAGGATCAGCGGGCGCAGCACCGGCAGGGTCACGCGTCGGAGCGTTCCCATGACCGTGTTGCCGCAGGCGATGGACTGCTCTTCCAGCGACGGGTCCATGAGCCGGAACGCGTTCAGGGCGATGAGGAACACGATCGGCGACTCGTACAGCACCATGATGAAGATCATCCCGGGGAACGAGTAGATGTTGAACAGGTTGGTGCCGAAAATCTCGCGGAAGAGCACGTTGATCACGCCGATGCGGGGGCTCAGAAGCAGGATCCAGGCCAGCGCCGCGATGATCACCGGGAAGGCCCGGGGCACGATGCCGAGCTTGGCGAACACCCGGCCGAAGGGCATGTCGGTGCGCTCCACCAGGAACGCCATGGTGACGCCCAGCAAGACGGAGATGGCGGCCGTCGCGAAGGCGAACACCAGCGAGTTGAAGACCAGTGTGGGGATGTCCGCGGGGATGCTGATGGTGAGGGCGCGGATCCAGTTGGCCAGGGTGACGTGCCCCGCGGCCACCGGCGAGGCCGACCAGAAGCTTCCGAAGACCAGCGCCAGCACGGGGACGAGGATGACGACGCCGATGACCACCATCAAGATGGCGTATACGGCCCGCATGGCGTTCTCGGTGTGCATGCCTCCGGTCTCCGTTGTTCGCAGCGGTCCCTTCCTGGGGCGTTCCCCCGGAACGTTACCTCACCCGTGCCGCTCCAATGGACATTTCCGTGCCTTCCGCCGTCAACCCGCACGCGCCCGTCGCTACGCGGTGCGCAATAGGAATAGCTGCCCCGAGATGTAGCGCGCGGCGTCCGATATCAGGTAGCGGATCAGGCCCGTGATCTCGTCCTTCTGGGTAAAGCCCCCGAGGAGCGGAGACGTGTCCTGCTTGCGGGTCCACTGTTCCTCGGACATGCCCGCCCGAGCCATGTCGGTCTCGGTGGCGCCGGGTCCGATGGCGTTGGCGGTGACGTTGTAGGGCGCCAGTTCCATGGCGAGGGTCTTGGTGAATGTGATGACCCCGCCCTTGGACGCCGCGTAGTGGGAGCCCATGGCCTGACCCGTGACCCCGCGGCCCGAGGCCACGTTGATGATGCGGCCCGATTTGCGCTCGGCCATGTGGCGCGCTGCCGCCTGGGAACACAGGAAGAGCCCGGTGAGGTTGACGCGGATGACCCGTTCCCATTCCTCCGCCGGCATCTCCAGCACGGGGCAGCGCTTGATGACCCCGGCGGCGTTGAGCTGCACGTCGATATGGCCGTACTTGTCGACGGCCGCCGTGACCATGCCGTCCACGCTAGCCTTGTCGCCAACATCCACCTGCACGGCAAGAGCCTGACCCCCGGCTTTTTCGATGTCCGCGACGAGTGCCTGCGCCCCCTCGCCGTTGTAATCCGCCACCACGACGCTGTGGCCGTCCTCCGCCAGCGTCCGGCAGATGGCCGACCCAATACCGCCGGCGCCCCCGGTTACCACCACGACCTGTGACATGTTACCTCCAACAAACCGCGTCCCTCGACTCCGTTTCGCTGACGCCTGTCCTGAGCCTGACGAAGGTCCCAGGACAGGCGTCAGCGAAGCAGAGTCGAAGGACGCATTTCAAACTTCAAACGGGTGCTACGGCGTCCGCAGCAGGAACGTCTGTCCCGTGACATACCGCGCCGCGTCGGACACGAGGTAGCGCACCAGGCCCGTGATCTCGTCCTTCTGCGTCAACCCGCCGTGCAACGGGTCCAGGGCCACGATGGCCTGCCATTGTTCCTCGGTGTACCCGGCCCGGGCCATGGGTGTGTTGGCGCGCCCGGGGCAGATGTTGTTGACCAGGATGTTGTCCTCGGTGACCTCCACGGCCATGGTCTTGGTGAAGGCGATGACGCCGGCCTTGGAGGCCGCGTAGTGCGCCGATTTGGGAGCGCCGGCGATGCCGCGTCCCGACGCCACATTGAGGATGCGCCCGCCCTGACGCGCGCGCATGGCCGCGGCCGCGGCCTGGCTGCACAGGAACACGCCCCGCAGGTTCACCCGGATCACGCGGTCCCACTCGTCCTCGGCCATCTCCGCGATGGGGAAGCGTCCCATGAGGCCGGCGAAGTTGATCTGCACGTCGAGTTGCCCGTAGGCGTCGAGGGCGGCCTGCACCATGGCTTCGACGCTCTGCTTGTCGCCCACGTCCACGCCCACCGCCATGGCCTCCTTGCCCTCCGACTTGAGCCTGGCAGCCAGCGCCTCCGCGTCATCCTTTCTGAAATCGGCGACCACCACCCGCAGCCCGTCTTCCGCCAGCGCGGCGCAAACCTCGGATCCCAAGCCTCCGGCCCCTCCTGTTACGATAACGACATCGGCCATGCGTACGTGTTCCTCCTTTTCGCGGTTCAAGCCTGGAGCACGGGACGGCATACGATTCGAGCCGTGCCCGTCCAAGCCAGCCGATCCATATCCCGACATCAACTGAAAAGCAACCCGCAAACCGGGCTCGCCACACTCCGCCCGGAGGACAGTTGGCATACACGGCCCGAATCGTCATTCCCGCGAAACAGGCTGTGTGAAAACTCATGAGGCAACTACGTAACGGAACGTCATTCCCGCGAAAGCGGGAATCCAGGGGTGGTGGTGGGGCACTGCAGCGGCGTTTTCCCGCCTCGCCACCCCTGGATTCCCGCTTCCGCGGGAATGACGTTCCGTAGGGTCCTTGCCTCACGGGTTTTGACACAGCCTGGGAAGCGGGAAACGCCGCGACCCGGCAGCGCCACCCCGAAGAGTCATTCCCGCGAAAGCTTGCCCTCGACCCCGATCGGGGGCGGGAATCCAGGCGAGGTGAGGCGGGGAATGCGTCCATTGCGCCCCTCTTCACCCCTGGACCCCCGCCCCCGATCGGGATCGAGGGCAAGCTTCCGCGGGAATGATAACGCTGTTCGTCAATGCCACTTCGCGC
Organism: Deltaproteobacteria bacterium; assembly: GCA_026712905.1. Lineage (NCBI taxonomy): Bacteria > Pseudomonadati > Myxococcota > Myxococcia > Deltaproteobacteria bacterium. The sequence goes on along the minus strand of JAPOPM010000067.1, from coordinate 42,821 downwards.
CCCGAACACGCTCACCCGCTCCGCCCTGCGTGGTACGCCGCGTACGCTCCCTCCCACCGCCGGCTGAACAGGCGCCACAGGTTGGCGGCCACCCGCTGGGCCATGAACAGGCTGAACCCCGCCCACACCCCGAAAAGGCCCAGCTCGAGGTGGAAGGCGAGGCCGGTGAGGGGCACGAACAGGAGCAGGCCGCCCGCGAGCATCGCCCACATGAGAAAACGCGTGTCGTGGGCGCCCAGCAGGAATCCGTCCGAGGCGAACGCGATGCCGTTCAGGGGCTGGAACACCACCAGCAGCAGGAAGGCTTCGGTGCGCACGAGATTCGTGACGGCGGCGGCGTCCGTGAAGAAGGCCAGGAGCGGCTCCTGGAGGGTGAAGTAGGCCGCGCCGAAGACGGCGCCGCCGGCACAGCCCCAGCCCACCAGGAGCCGACCCAGGCGTAGTGCTCGCCGGGCGTTGCCCGCCCCCAGGTGCCGCGCCACCAGCGTCTGCCCGGCCACGGCCAGCCCATCGATGGTGTCGGAGCAGAAGATGAAGAGCTGGAAGACGATCTCGTAGGCCGCGAGGTACACCGGCCCCATGCGCGCCAGGATGGCGGTGGAGAAGACCAGTGAAAGGCGCAGCCCGGCGGTGCGCACCGCCAGGTCCCCGGCGATGCGCGAGAGGTTGCGGAAGCGCCGCAGCCGGAGCTGCCGGCTGCTGAGTTCATAGGGTCCGGTGTAGTCCGAGAACCACAGGAGGCGGGCGTACGCGGCGATGCCCAGGCCGTGGGCCGTCACCGAAGCCATGGCCGCGCCCCGCAGGCCCAGGGCGGGGAACCCGAAGCCGCCGTAGATCAGCGCATAGTCCAGCACGATGTTGGTCCCGCTCATGGCGAACGCGACGAGCATCGGCGACACGGTGTTCTGGACGCCGCGCAGGAACCCCACGGCCGCGTAGATGGAGAAGAGCATGGGGATGGCGGCGCAACGGATGCGGAAGTAGGGGATGCCGAGCTCCGCCACGCCGGGTGTCGCGCCCATGATCGCGTAAAGCTGGGGCGCGAACAGGAAGCACAGGGAGGCCACGAAGGTCCCGCCGGCTACCGCCACCACCAGGGCGTGGCGGAAGATCTCGCCGCAGGCCTGGTAGTTGCGCGAGCCGTACTGGCTCGCCACCAGGCTCGTGGTGCCGAAGATCAGGAACGCGAAGATCCAGCTCACCGCGCCGATGAGGCTCGTGGCGATGGCCTTGGCCGCCAACGGCTCCACGCCCAGGTGGCCGATCATGGCCGTGTCGACGATGTTGAGAACCGGCTCGCTGGCAATGGCCAGGGACGCGGGGACGGCGAGGCGCAGGAGCTCTCGCCCGTCGGAGGCCGGGGATGCGGGCGTAGGAGCGTCAGTAATGGCGCGGTCCGCCTTGCGTGTAGATGCGCACGCGCGCGCTGGCGCGGTCGAAACGCCGCCGCAGCCAGCGTTTGAACGCGTTCCGGGTGGTGGGGATGAGCATGAGGAATCCGAACGCGTCCGTGAGGATGCCCGGCGTGATCAGCAGCAGGCCCGCCACCAGGATGATCACCCCGTCCATCATCTCCTCGGCCGGCACGATTCCCTGGCTCAGGTTGCGCTGGATCTGTCCCAGGGTGCGCAGCCCCTCCAGCTTGGCGAGGAACGCCCCGAGCACTCCAGTGCCGAGCACCAGCAGGATGGTGTTGAGCCCGCCGATCATCGAGCCCACCTGGATGAGCAGGTAAAGCTCCACCAGCGGAACCACGGTGAACAGCAGCAGAAGTCGTGGAAACATGGCGTCAGGTGTGGTTTACGCGGCTGCGTCGTGAATGAACCCGGCGAGAATTTCCAGGCCGTCCACCAGCCGCGGACCGGGCCGGTTGAAGTATTTGGCGCCGTCCACCGCGAAGACGCGCCCGCCCGCCACGGCGGGAATGCCCTGCCACGCGGGCAGGTCCTTGAGCGGTTCCCACTCCTTCGAGGTCCGCTCCCGGTCGAAACCGCAAGGCATGAGCACCAGCACCTCGGGCGCGGCCTCGATCACGTCCTCCAGGGATACTCGCTCGGAAGGCTTGTGCTTCACGGCCAACACGTCCTCGCCGCCGGCCAGCTCGACCATTTCCGGCACCCAATGGCCGGCGCTGTACAGCGGGTCCAGCCATTCCAGGCACGCCACCCGCGGCCTGACCGCGCGCTTCGCGGCACTCTCCGCCACCTGTTTTACGCGTTCTTCCAGAGACCGCGCCAGGGTCTCCGCCCGCGCCGCCGTTCCCGTGGCGTTGCCCACCCGCCGTATGTCCCTCAACATCTCGCCCAGGGAGTTGGGGGACAGCGACAGCACCCGCGCCGGCGGTCTGAGCGTACCCGCGGCGGCCATGACGTCGTTGTATCCCACGGCGCACACGTCGCACAGTCCCTGGGTGAGAATGACGTCGGGGTTGATGCGCTGCAACAACTCCAGGTCCAGGCTGTAGAGCCCCTCGCCACGGCCCACGTGCCTCCGTACCGCTTCATCGATCTCCCGGCTGGTGGATTTGTCGGAGTCGATACGGCCGCGCACCACCACGGGCCTCCGGCGCGCCTCGGGTGGAAAGTCGCATTCGTGGCTCACGGCCACCACCGCGTCTCCCAGTCCCAGGGCGAACGCGACCTCGGTGGCGCTCGGCAAGAGCGTGCAGACCCGCATGTATCCACTCTTAGGGGAGCGGGCGGTATATTGCAATTGCGACCGAACCGTGTTGGAGTGCCGCGACGCGGACTTGAAAGGCGTCTTCGGGTGTTCTATCCTGACCCTTCGGGACCGCGTTTCGACGGCCCTTTCCACTCAGGAGGTTTTGATGCCGATTACCAACAGTCTCCCCGAGACGGTGTTTACCACCCGTGTCGATGATCTGTTGAACTGGGGCAGGGCGTCGTCCCAGTGGTACATGTTGTTCGGGTTGGCCTGTTGCGCCATCGAGCTCATGCAGACGGGCGGGCCGCGTGCCGATCTGGACCGGTTCGGCTGCGTGCCCCGGGCGACGCCGCGCCAGTCGGACCTGATGATCGTGGCCGGCACCTTGACCTACAAGATGGCCAAGCGCACGCGGCTGCTTTACGACCAGATGCCCGACCCCAAGTACGTCATCTCCATGGGAAGCTGCTCCAACTGCGGCGGACTGTTCCAGATGGCCTACTCCGTGTGCAAGGGGGTCGACAAGATCGTGCCCGTGGACGTGTATGTCCCCGGCTGCCCGCCGCGCCCCGAGGCCCTGACCGAAGGGCTTCTGCGGATTCAGGACAAGGTCATGCGCGAGCGCTGGCTGGTCAAGGGGTCCGCGGCGGCCGAGGCGCGCTGAGGCGCGAAGCACCGCGGCCGCGTCCCCGCCGCGGTCCATTCATTTCAAATCAAGCGGATACAGGCGGCGGCGCCGGGTCGGCGGACCTTGCGGCCGGTCGGAGAATCCAAAGGGAGGAATCGCATGGCTGAGTATGTCAAGGTCGCGACCACCGAGGAGGTGGAGCCCGGCAAGCCGAAGCTGGTGGAAGTCAACGGCCGCCGGGTCGCGCTGTTCAACCTGGAAGGGTCTTTCTACGCCATCGACGACGTCTGCACCCATCGCGGCGCGCCGTTGTCGGAGGGCGAGGTCATGGGCAAGGAGATCCAGTGCCCGTGGCACGGCGCCATGTTCGACATCACCACGGGCGAGGCTTCGGGTCCGCCCGCCGACGAGGGAGTCGACAAGTACAACGTGCGCGTTTCCGGGTCCGATATCGAGGTCGAGGTCTGACGCGCCGCCCGGGCGCCGGCGGCCGTTTTCGGTGAGCAAACCCTCATAAGGGAGGTACATGACGATGGCGGATGACGTTCTGGGCAGGATCGAAGAGCAGGTGAAGAACAACCGGGTGATGGTGTTCATGAAGGGCACCCCGAACTTTCCCCAATGCGGCTTCTCCGCCCACACGGTGGAGATCCTCCGCGCCCACAATGCGGAGTTCGAGAGCTTCGACGTGCTCTCCGACCCGGCGGTCCGGGATGGCGTGAAGCAATACTCGAGTTGGCCCACCATCCCGCAGGTCTACATCGACGGCCAGTTCGTGGGCGGCTGCGACATCGTTCACGAGCTGCATGAACGGGGCGAGCTGGACGCACTGCTCAAGCCCGCCGCGAAAGAGTAGCCGAAAGCGGGAGAGAACCACGGCTTCATTGTTCGACGAGATCGGCGCGGAGCGCCTGCGGGAGGTCATCGAGGTCTTCGTGGACCGGATCTTCGATGACCTCATGATCGGTTTCTTCTTCCGCAACGCCGACCGCGACCGGGTCAAGAAACTGGAATTCCAGTTCACCGCGCGGGCGCTCGGCGCCGACATCGAGTACGAAGGGCGTCCGCTCGAACAGGCCCACGCGCCGCATCCGATCATGGGCGGCCAGTTCGCGCGCCGGCTGCAGATCCTGCGCGAGACCCTCGACGAATTTCACGTGCCTCCGGCCGTGCAAACGGCGTGGCTGGACCACACCGAGAGCCTCCGCTCCCTCATCACGCGCGACCGCGGCTCCGACTGCGACCCCGCCGAGGCCCGGCGCAAGGCCTTGGCCCATCCCTCATGACGGAACCTCGGAACGACCCGCAGGTGCTCAAGGTGGCGCGGGACGAGGCCTTCGACATGGCGCTTTACGTGCGCCTCCGCGAGATGGAGACCGGGGAGGTCCACAACGTTTTGAGCCGCCTCGTCACCGTGGAGCGGGGACACGTCGCCTTCTGGGCCGACTTCGCCGGCATCGAGGACAGCACCCTGGACCGGGTGCAGCGCCTGCGGCTGGGCCTTCTCGTGCTCTTGCGGCGCTGTTTCGGCGTCGCCATGACCTTCCTCATCCTGGAAGCCATCGAGATCTACGGCGTCAAGAAGTACTGGGTTCTGTGGGACCGCTACAAGGACACGCCCTACGGTCCGCGCATCCGCGGCATCCTGCGCGACGAGTTCGGCCACGAGGACGAGATCGTCGCCGGGCTCACCGGCAGACGGCTGAACCCGGAACGCGTGCGCGACATCTTCCTGGGCCTCAACGATGGCCTGGTGGAGGTCCTCGGTAGCGTCACCGGCTTCTATGCCTCTTTCGGCCATCCCGCCTACGTGGCGGTGGCGAGCCTCACGGTGGCGGTGGCGGGCTCCATTTCCATGGCCGCGGGGGTGCTGGCCTCGTCCCGCTCCCAGCGCGAGGTCCAGCGCATCGAGAACGCCAAGCGCCACTTCTTCGATCCGGAGCTGAAGCCGCCCGAGGAGACGCGCCCGCTGTCGGCCGCGGTTGCCGTGGGCATCTCCTACTTCGTGGGCGCCATGTTCCCCATCCTCCCGGTGCTTCTGGGAGCGGTGAGCCCGGTGTGGTCGATAGCGGTGGGCGGCGCCATGGTGGTCGTCGTGACCGCGCTCCTGTCGGTCATGTCGGGCATGGAGGTTCGCCCACGGGTGCTTCAGAACCTCCTCCTGGTGTTCGGCGCCGTGGCCGTCACCTATGTTCTGGGAACGCTTGTCAAGGACTTCTGGAACATCAGTGTGTAACGATCCGCACGGGCCACCGAGGGGTCCGGAGGCTCCATGAGCAATCGAGACATCGCCGCGGCGCGCGCCTACCACGAACGCACCAAGCATTCGCTCACGAGCGTGCGCGGCGGTCCCCACTATCTGGATTGGGACAACCAGCCACGTCCGTTCAAGGTCTACGAGAACCTGGAGTCGCTGCCGCTGGAGCCACACCTCCAGTCCACGGACGTGCCGGCGCTACGCGCCATCTCCGAGGCCGCCCCGGAGGCGGAGCGCGGCGTGACCCGCGCGGAGCTGGCGGAGGTGCTCTTCCTCTGCGCCGGGGTCACGCGCCGGCGGCGCTACTCCGGCGGCGAGATGCTCTTTCGCGCGGCCGCGTGCACGGGCGCGCTCTACCACATCGACGTCTACGTGGTCGCGGGTCCGTTGGCCGACCTGGACGCCGGCGTGTATCACTTCGCCCCGGACCGCTTCGCGCTGACCCCCCTGCGCGCCGGCGACCACCGCGGCGTCCTGGTGGAGGCGAGCGGCGGCGAGCCCGCCGTGGCCCAGGCCCCGGCCATCCTGGTGCTCACCTCGACGTTCTGGCGCAATAGCTGGAAGTACCGCGACCGCACCTACCGGCACTGCTTCTGGGACGGGGGCACGCTCCTTGCCAACTGCCTTGCCGCGGCTTCGGCCCGCGGCATCCCGACGCGAACGGTGATGGGTTTCGCGGACGCGCCGGTGAACCACCTGCTGGGCCTCGATCCCGAGAAGGAAGTGTCGCTGTGTCTCGTGCCCCTGGCCCGTTCGGCGTCGTCCACGCCACCGTCCGGGGAGAGCCTGCCGACCCTCGACTTCGTCACCCGCCCCCTGTCCGCCCGCGAAGTGGATTACCCGTCCATCCGGGAGGTGCACGCGGCGTCATGTCTGGAGAGCGGCGCCGAGGTCCGGCGGTGGCGCGAAGCCGAGGCCGGCGCGCCGGACGGCGGCGGGGGAGCCGAGGCCGGCGTGACAGCGCCCGACACCGCGCCCCGCGCGCTGCCCCCGGCCTTCGACTCTCCCGCGGCGCTTCCAGCCGGCAGCATCGAGCAGGTGATCCTGCGCCGCGGCTCCACGCGCCGGTTCTCCCATGAATCCATCACCCTCGCGCAGTTGTCCAACGCCCTGCATTACGCCACCCGAGGGGTGCACACCGACGTCGACCCCGACGCGTCCCGTGCGCTCAGCCGGCTCTATCTCATCCTCAACAATGTGGACGGTGCCGCGCCCGGCGCCTACGTGTTCGACCGCGACAACGGGCGCCTCGATCTTCTCAAGGAAGGGAGCTTCCGCAAGGAGGCCGGCTTCCTCGGCCTGGGCCAGGAGATCCCCGCCGACGCCAGCGTCAACGTCTACTTCCTCGCCGACCTCGAAGCGGTGCTGGAGCGCTACGGCAACCGCGGCTACCGCCTCGCCCAGATGGACGCCAGCGTCGTCGCCGGCCGCCTCTACCTGGCGGCCTACGCCCAAGGGTTCGGCGCGTCCGGGCTTACGTTCTTCGACGACGACGTGACCGCGTTCTTCTCGCCCCACGCCGCCGGCAAGAGCGTCCTGTTCCTGATCGCGTTGGGCCGGCGGCTGCGCAAGTAGGCGAAAGGGCCCCGGTCGGTATCGAATTGGCGCACGCAGCCGTGCGTGGCGGGCCGGCGCGCGGTCGGCGGGAAAGCGAGGTTGATTCGTATGGTCACGAACGGGGAGACTCCACGAAGGGTCCGTCTGGCCGCGGTCATGATCGCGGTCGGGATGTGGATGGCCTCCGGGGCCGCCATCGCCGGCGACTTCTACTTGCGCGGCGGCGTCGGTCTCGACCGGCCGGGCGGCACCACGTTCATGGATGAAGACTGTTCCACCACCACCCCGGCGGCACTGTACGGCTGCGGCACGGGTGGAGACGGCGCGCCGTACCGGTCGCGCGGCGACTTGGGGACGGTGCCGGCGCTCGATCTCGGGCTGGGCTACGCGGCGGCCGCGGCGCGCTTCGAGGTCCTGGTCGGATATCGGCCGCGCTTCGAGTTCAAGGGCCGCGCCAATTTCCTGGCGCCGGAACTCCGGCAATCGGTCTCGGCGAACCTGTCCTCCGTTTCCGGAATGCTTGCGGCCTTTGGCGACTTCTCCAGGCTGGGGCTGCCCACCCTCGGCCCCCTCGATCCATTCATCGGCGTCGGCGTCGGCGCGGTCCGCACCCACATCGGGAATACGCGCATGACGTTTCCGGCGACGACGACCATCGCGCCGGGTGGAAGCCGGACGGATATGGCCTGGATGGCGACGGCCGGGGTCGCGCTGGCACTGAACGACCGCGTGACCCTCGATCTCGCGTGGCGCTATACGGACCTGGGTGAGATCCGCACGGCGCGGGGCGACGGCCGGGTGGTCTGGCGCGACGGCAGCCGGGAGCCGTTGCCGCTCGATCTGGCGCCGACCCGCGCGAGGCTCGCGGGCCACGGAATCCACCTGTCGCTGCGCTACGCATTCTGACGCGCGTGGTACCCGCCACTGGGGGGCGACCGCAGGTCGCCCCTACAAGTCATCGCGCCTTGCCGACGACAACAATCCTGCGCAACTGATGCCGGGAATTTGCGGGACACCGGTACCAGCCGGGATCGGCCGCTATCTCCGGGTCCATGCCAGCCAGCGCTGAAAGATCTTCTTCACCGTGGGGGTCAGGCGAGTACGGTTGTAGGCGTCGCCGGTCTGCTTGATGGCCTCGGCCTGGGTGGGGTAGGGGTGGATGACGTTGGAGACGGTGCCGAGGCCCACCTTGCCGGCCATGGCCAGGGTGATCTCGCTGATCATCTCGCCGGCGTGGCGCGCGACGATGGTGCCGCCGACGATCTTGTCCGTGCCCTTCTTCACGTGGATCTTGACGAATCCTTCCTCCTCGCCGTCCGCGAGGGCCCGGTCCACTTCCTTGAGCTCGCGGGCGTAGGTGTCGATGGCCACGCCCTGGCTCTCCGCGTCGCGCTCGTACATGCCCACGTGGGCGATCTCCGGGTCCGTGTAGGTGGCCCAGGGCATGATCAGCGAGCTCAGCTTCTTGCTCTTGTAGAAGAGCGCGTTCTGGATGATGATGCGCGCGGCCGCGTCGGCCGCGTGGGTGAACTTCCAGTCCATGCACACGTCGCCGCCGGCGAAGATGCGCGGGTTGGTGGTCTGCAGGTAGTCGTTCACCACCACGCCCCGGAACGGGTGGAACTCGACGCCGACGCCTTCGAGGTTCAGGCCGTCCACGTTGGGCGCGCGCCCGGCGCCCACCAGGACCTCGTCCACGGTCACCGAGTCGCTGTGGCCGTCGGCGTCGTAATGGATCACCTTGTGGCCGTTCTCCTTGGTGACGCGGGTGAGAGCGCTGTTGAGCACCAGTTGAATACCCTCCTTCAGGAACTGCTGCTGGACGATCTCCGCGGCATCCGCGTCCTCTCGATTCAGGATGTGATCGCCATTGTGGAACAGCACCACCTGGCAGCCCAGGCGCTGGAAGGTCTGCGCCAGCTCGCAGCCGATGGGGCCGGCGCCGATGACCGCCAGCCGTTCCGGGCGCTGGGTCAGCGAGAACACGGTCTCGTTGGTGAGGTAGCCGGCGTCCTCGATGCCGTCGATGGGCGGATGGGGGGCTACCGCCCGGGCGCCGGAGGCGATGACCGCCTTCTTGAAATGGAGCGACTGGCCGTCCACTTCCACCGTCTCGGGTCCCGTGAAGCTCGCCTCGCCCAGGAACACGTCGACGCCCAGTTCGGAAAAACGCTTCACCGAGTCGTGGTGGCTGATGTGGGAGCGGATGCGGCGCATGCGTTCCATGACCGCCGCGAAATCCACCTGGACGTCGTCCGGACGGCCGATGCCGAACATGTCCGCGTCGCGGATCTCCGCCACCACGCGCGACGAGCGGATGATGCACTTGGAAGGCACGCAACCGACGTTGAGGCAGTCGCCGCCGAGATAGTGCCGTTCGATCAGCGCGACCTTGGCGCCGAGGCCGGCGGCACCGGCCGCGGTCACCAGCCCGGCCGTGCCCGCGCCGATGACCACCAGGTTGTAGCGTCCGGTCGGTGTCGGGTTCGTCCAGTCCGCGGGGTGGGTGTTGGAGCCCAACACCTGGTTGTATTCGTCCTGCGGCGACAGTTGTGGAATGTTGCGCATCGGTTCGTTCTCCCAACCCCAAGGATAACACTGATTCTGGCCATCGTCCGAAACAACGTGTCCGATTCGCGATGGAACGCCGGCCGGACCAGCGGAAGGCGCGCCCCGGCGCCTATGACGTTTTTGCCTGCTTGCGCTTGTTGACCAGTTCGATGGCCTTCTTGGCGATGAGCGGGAACAGGCCCAGCAGCGCGAAGGACAACAGGAGCGTCGGCGACAGGATGCCCGCCAGCGAATCGATCTGGGCCAGTTGGGTTCCGGCATTCACGTAGACGATGGTGCCTGGAAACATGCCCAGTTGGCTCACGAAGAAGAACTGCACCGTGCGGATGGGCGTTAGCCCCATCACGAGATTGATGACGAAGAAGGGGATTACCGGGATCAGCCGCATGGTGAACAGGTAGAACATGCCCTCGTTGGCGATGCCGGTGTTGATGGCTTCCAGCCTGTCGCCGAACTTGCCTTGAATGCTGTCTCGCAACAGGAAACGCGCCACCAGGAACGCCAGGGTGGCGCCGATGGTGCTGCAGAAGGAGACGATGATGGTGCCGGTGATCACCCCGAAGAGCGCGCCGCCGAGCAAGGTCATGATGGCGGCGCCCGGAAGCGAGAGCGCGGTCACGGTGATGTAGATGGCCGCGTAGGCGGCGATGGTGACGGAGGGGTTCTCCAGGTAGTAGCCCTGGTAGGCGTCGCGCTGCGCCTTGATGAATTCGAGGTTGAAGTACCTCCCGAGGTCGAAGACGAAGAACGCCGCGATGAGTGCGGCGACCACCACCACCAGCGCTATCTTGACGATCCGTTGATTCATGGACGATGTCTCCCGGTTGTCTCGGAAATCCGCTGGTCCCGCTGCATGTGCCGTTCCGGCTCCGGTCGTGGTGGTCATCGAAGGCGGTCCTCGTCCGGCTCCGGTGACCGCGGCCGCCGGCTGCCCCCGAGAGGCGGGATTGCGTCAGTGCGTCCAAATATAGTTGATTTGGTGTCGCAGGTAAATTCCGTGAGCAGCGAATCCTTACGTCGACGTTCGCCGGGTGCTTCCCGCAGGGGATCCGCGCCGGAGTCCGCCGGTCCCGGCAGGCCGGCGGTGGCGGTCATGGGGCGCGCGCCGCGGCCGGGGGCGGTCAAGACCCGGCTGTGCCCGCCACTGACCCCGGTGGAGGCGGCGGACTTCTACGCGTGCGTGCTCCAGGACGTGCTCGAAGACCTGGCGCGTTCGGCGCGCTGGGACACCTGGATCGCTTACGCCGAGCGCAGCCGGGGCTATTTCACGCGCATGCGGAAGCACGGCATCGCCCGCCTGCCGCAGCGCGGCGCCTCCCTCGGGGAGCGCATGCACGCGGTCTTCGCCGACCTGTGCCACGCGGGCTACGGGCCGGTGGTGCTCGTGGGTAGCGACATTCCCACCCTGGCGTCGTCGTCGGTGGAGAGGGCGTGCGAGTTGCTGGAAGGAGGCCGGTGCGACGTGGTGCTGGGGCCGGCGGACGACGGCGGCTATTATCTCATCGGTCTCAACCGCCCGGCGGCGGGTCTCTTCAGCGGCATCGCCTGGAGCACCGCCGCCGTGCTCCGGGAGACTCTCGAGAAGGCGCGGCAACTGGGGCTGCGGGTGCGCATGGTCCCCGGCACCTATGACGTGGACGTGGCCCGGGACCTGGAGCGTTTGCGGCGCGACTTCAGTGCTTCCTCCGAGCTGTGCACCCACCATCCTCGGACCTGCGCCTGGCTGCGCCGGCGGAACGATCCCCCGGCCGGCCATGGGCCCGCGTGACCACGTCCGCCGGCGCATCCCGGCGCGGGTAGAGATCGGATGCCCTGAGAAAGGGTGCCTGTTTTCCATATCCCCGGACATCCGTGCTAACCTTCTTCCATGCTTGGCTACCGCGCAGCACACCGTGTTGAAGTCTTGCCGCCGGCGGCGAGGGAGGCGAGGACCTTCCGCGAACGTCGCTCCCGATCGCGCCGAAGCTGGGTTTTCGGCGCGTTTTCGGGGGCGTGGCGGCGTCCGGTCCTCGCATTGCTGGCGCTCGCGTGTCCCGGTCTGTTGGGCGCGGCGCCGTCCGTCGCGGCGTGGGGGGACGCCTACGTGGGCGCGTTCCTCTCCGCCGCCCGCACCGAGAACCGCATCGTCGATCCCAGCGGCTTCGGAAACTGGGGCCGCTCCGGGTGGGCCACGGACTACGACGCCGGCGAGGTGGGTTGGGGCGTTCTGGCGGGAAGGAAATGGACCCTGGACCGGGTGCCTCTCAGGCTGGAGCTCGACGCCGTCGGCGGCAACATGTCCGCGCAGTCGGACCGGGTCGATCCCGCGGGGCGCGACGAGACCGTGCGGGCGTCGGTCGAGTGGGCGGCCACCGCGCGCCTGGGGCTGGAGCACCGGGAAGGGCCGCTGACGGTGTTCATCAACGGCGGCATGGCGCTTGCCAGGATCACGAATACGTTGACCGACATCGACTTCGCCCCCGGCGTGCCGCGTTACTGGGACCCCGACGATTCGTTCGCCGATGCCGCCACGCGGATCGGCTGGGTTCTCGGCATCGGTTTCGAGACGCCGGAGGTGGACGGTTGGCGCTGGCGCGTGGACGGCTCGTACCTGGGGTTCGGACGCAGAACCTACCGCGTCAACCATTCCGGGAACAACCCCTGCGGGCCCGGCGGCCCGCGCGAGCCATGCCCCTACTGGGTCGAGAATCACATCGTCGTCGTGCGCCTCGCGCTCATCCGCCGGTTCGACCTATGGCCCTGACGGCGGCGTGGTCACCGGCCTTCAGCCGCGCGAACGGCTCGTAACATGATGGGCGCCGTCCTTCTCCCTCTTCACATCGCCGCGGGCGCCACCGCCTTGATGGCCGCGGCGGCGGCGCTCGTCACGGAGAAGGGTGGTGCGCGCCACGTGCGCGCGGGACGCGTCTACGCCGCCTCCATGGCGCTGGTGTGCGTGAGCGCGCTTCCGCTGGCAGTGCTGGGGTCGGACGTCGTGCTGTTGCTGGTGGCCGTGTTCAGCTTCTACTTCGTGTTCGCGGGTTGGCGCTTTGCCCGGAACGCGAGCGGCCGGCCGCGGACGGTGGACTGGGCCGCGACGGCGCTCATGGGTCTTACCAGCTTGGCGATGTGGGGCTACGGCGCCACGCTCTGGCAGCGTGGAGACTCGGCGTGGATCACCATGGCGGTCTTCGGCGCCATCGCGGCCGCGCTGGCCGCCGTCGACTTCCGGCATCACCGGGCGCCGCGCCGGAGCGCCGGCAGCGCATCGCCCGGCACCTCACCAACATGCTGGCCGGGACCATCGCCACCGTCACCGCCGTGGTGGTGGTCAACGTCGACACCCAGCCCGCGTGGCTGGCGTGGATCCTCCCCACGGTGCTGTTGACCCCGTTGATCGTCTGGTGGAACGTGCGCGTGAAGCGCGGCGGCGGCCCGCCGCGGAACTCCTCCGCCGGTGAGTGAATTCGGCGCGAGACCCCGCCGCGGGCACCTGTGTGCCGGCGCGTTTCCTCTGGTATAGTCAGCCCTCGCGTTGTGGAGCTGGAGATCGAGATCGCTGAAATGAGCCACGTCCTGTTCCCCGTGATCCTTTCGGGCGGCGCCGGAACCCGGCTCTGGCCCGTGTCCCGGGAGCTTCACCCCAAGCAGTTCCTTCCGCTGGTGGACGAGCACACCCTGCTGCAGGCCACCGTCCGTCGCTTGGCCCCGCTTGACGGTGCGCGCGCGCCCATCGTGGTATGCAACGAAGCCCACCGGTTCATGGTGGCCGAACAGCTCAAGGCCGTCGACGTCACGCCGTCGGCCGTGCTGCTGGAGCCGGCCGGACGCAGCACCGCGCCGGCCATTGCCGCGGCGGCGCTGCAAGCGCTGGCGCTCGGCGACGGGCGCGAAGATCCCATCCTGCTGGTGCTCCCGGCGGACCACGTCATCCGCGACCAGAGCCAATTCGCGCGCGCCGTTGGAGCCGCCGTGCGGGAGGCCGCCCGCGGGCATCTCGTGACCTTCGGCGTCCCTCCGACCTATCCGGAAACCGGGTACGGTTACATCAAGACGGCCGCCCCCACCGGCGTCAGCGAGGGCGGCCGCCGCGTGGCACGGTTCGTCGAGAAGCCCGACGCGGCGGACGCGGCCCGCTATGTCGAGGAAGGCGGGTACTACTGGAACAGCGGCATGTTCGTCTTCCGCGCCGCCCGCTATTTGAGCGAGCTCGGCACGCGTGCGCCAGCGGTCCGCCAGGCCGCCACCCGCGCCTACCGGAAGGCGGCGGCGCACGCGGGGTTCCGCTGGCTGGACGCGGAGGCATTCTCGCATTGTCCGGCCATCTCGGTGGACCACGCGGTCATGGAGCACACCTCGGACGCCGTGACGATCCCGCTCGAGGCCGGATGGTCCGATGTCGGCTCCTGGGCCGCTCTGGCGGATCTCGGCGAAACCGACGCCGACGGCAACGCGGTCCGGGGCCAGGCGGTTCTGGAGGGCGTCCGGGACACCTACGTGCACGGCGGCGGCCGTCTGGTGGCCGCGCTGGGGGTGTCCGGCTTGGTCATCGTGGACACGCCGGACGCGGTGTTGGTGGCGCGCCGGGACGCGGCCCGGGACACCGGCAAGGTGGTGGCGCGGCTCCGCTCGCAGGGGCGGGAGGAGCACCGCGCCCACCGCAAGGTGCACCGGCCCTGGGGCTCCTTCGACTCGGTTCACGGCGGCGGCGGCTTCAAGGTCAAGCACATCGTCGTCCAGCCCGGTCAGTCCCTGTCGCTGCAATCCCACGAGCACCGCGCGGAGCACTGGATCGTGGTGCGCGGCACGGCCACGGTGACACGAGGGGACGAGTCCTTCACCCTGAAGCAGGACCAGTCCACCTACATCCCCAGGGGAACGAAGCACCGGCTCGCGAATCCGGGCGCCGGCCCGCTGGAGCTGGTGGAGGTGCAGACCGGCGGTTACCTGGAAGAGGACGACATCGTCCGCTACGAGGACGTCTACGGCCGCGCGGACCCGCGCGAGCGGGAAGGGGAGGGCTGACCGGAAGGACGGGCCGGAGCATCCCACCTGAACTTCTGTCCGCCGGGAGGCGGCGGAGGATCCGTGAAGCGGATTGCCCATTGGTCCGGCGGCACGGGGCCGTCCGGATCGATCCGCGGCAGGACGTATCGCTCGGCTTCGTACACGATGATCGGCGAGTAGCCGCGCCACTGGCGGACCGGCCTGTCGTTGTCGATGCGCCGCAGTATTCGCAATGGGCCGAAGGCCCTCTCCAGCGAATAACCGGGAATGGATGCCCGCGGGTTGTCGGCCACGATGTGACTGACCGTCGCCTCGAGAGCCGCCGCGTCCGGGATCACGTCGCGACCGGACTGAAGATCATAGAAAGGGATGCGCCGGTGCAGGTAGTAGTAGCCGGGGGTGATGAGGTACTGGCGGCCGATATGCCAGACCGACTTCACATCCGGGGCGGTGGCGAGATAGCGGTACGCCGCGAACACAGGGTCCTGCCGGCGCACGAACCAATGGTAGGGGGCCTCGCCCGACCACGCCTTATACGCCCATTGCTGGTACGGCAGCCAGTTGAGGATGCCGGCCAGCGAGGCCGCCGCCACAACCACGGCAGCCGGGACGGTGATCCGGAACCGGCGCAGGTCTCCCCCGGCCAGCCGTACCACAAGGTCCGCCCCCAGCAGGATCCAGAGCGGGACGACGACGAAGACGAACCGGTATTCCTTGTGCGCCTCCAGCGAATGGATCACCAGGAGCACCGTGATCAGCGCGAGCACGAGTCCGTAACGCCGGGGGTTGCACCAGGCCGCCAGGATGCAGAGCACGCTCACCCCCCCGCTCGCAAGCGACAGCCACAAGACGAACTGGTACACGGGGCTCTCGTCGCCGCGAAACGCTCTGACGAAGAGATTGTAGCGAAGGTTGGTGAGGTAGGAATGGAACAAGACGCCGTCCCATGCGACGGCGTCGAAGATCCCGGCCGCGAGGGCGAACGCGGCCGCGGCCAGGACCAGCGTGAACTTCCGGCGCGTTCGCAGGAACACCACTCCCAGCAGCAGCAAGGACAGCGGCGCGTACTGCATGCGCACGGCCACCGTGAGCACCGACAGGAAGGCGGCGAGCCACACCGCCCGGTTGTCGTCGAGGGACGGCCGCAGGCCGAGGGCCAGCAAGGCCAGGAGCGGGGCGGCGGCGACGAACTCGGTCATCGGCTTGTGGGCAAACCCGGCCAGTTCGTACCACAAGGCACACGCCACCAGGGCGACCCGTGCCGTGCTTTCGCCATAGTGCCGCCGCGCGAATACGTACATGGCCGCGGGAATCACGAGCGAAACCGCGCACAGCACGAGCTTGACGCCGCCGACGTACCAGAACGGCTGGCCCAGTCCGATCAGGTCGAAGGCCTTGAGGACCCCGGCGATGGCGCCGGGGACCAACCACGGGCGCGCGCCGTAGAAGTATTCCCAGTAACGGATGCCGTAACCGAAGACCAGGCGGTGGGCCGGCTCCAGGTACTGCATGATCTCGTCGGGATGGAGGACGAACTCCCCGTACAGGGCCACGGCGGCACGCACCGCGAAGGCGACTACGAGCACCGCGGGAAGGTACTTCCAAGGGCGTTCCTCGCACGGCTGCATGTGCAGCGACAGGTCGAGCGCGGCCTGCATGCGCGACGCCGGCCTCGATGGCACGGCGCGGCGACGCCTTCTTTCCGCTCTCCTTTGCTTTGTGGTCACGTCGGGCAAGAGTCCCGTTTCTCCTACTGTCCGCGTCGCCGCAGGCGTTCCCGCACCTCCTTCAGCCCGGCCCGGGCCAATGCAAGGTCCGGGTCCAGGTCCAGGGCGCGCTCGAAGCTTCGGCGGGCGTCTTCCAGCCGGTCCAGGCGCTGCAGGGTCGCGCCCAGGTTGGCATGGACGCGGGCGTTGCCGTCATCGAGCGCCGCCAGTTTCCGGTAGAGGTCCAGCGCCTCACTGTAACGCGCGTCGGCGAAACGGCCCCAAGCGGCGCTGTCGAGTGTAGTTGCGAAGAGGCGCCGGAGGCCCTCGGCCGCGGATGAGGGCGGCTTGAGGGCCAGCGACCGTTCCAGCGCGACGATGGCCTCCTCGTGGCGCTGGAGCCGGAACAGGGAGTAACCCAGCCCGGCATGGGCCATGGGGAAATCGGGAAATTCCGCCGCCACCCGGCGGTAGGCGACGATGGCTTCCTCGTAGCGCTCGCGCAGCCGGAACGTATCGGCGATGTGCTGGAGCACGTCGCGACGGTGCCGGCCGGTATAGTCGCGCGGCCGCAGTTCCAGGGAGCGGCGGAAATGGTCTTCGGCCTCGTCATAGCGCTTGAGCTTCCGGAGCTCGAGCGCGGCATGGTACCGGGCGGCCCAGGACCCCGGATTGGTGGCCGCCGCATGGGTAAACAGGGTTGCGTCGTCCTTGTAGACGCCGGACTGGAGCCACGAGGCCGCTCCCAGCACCGCGAGCACCACGCCGGCAAGTCCCGCCGCCGCCTTCTTCCAGGGGTGCGCAAGCCGGGCCGTGCCGCGGGCGGCCCCACCCGCAACGAGGATGAGGATGCCGGTCCCGGCCAGGTACTGGTAGCGGTCCGCCGCGAACGACATGTTCATGTAGCCGAAGTCCTTGAAGCCCAGCACCGGCGCCAGCGTGAGTGCGAAGAACAGCGCGCACGCCAGCGGCCCGCGTCCGATGCGGTGCCGCGGGAACCAGAGCGACGCGAAAACGGCGAACGCGGCGACGAGGGCCGCCCACGCCAGCGGACCTTCCAGGTCCCACTGCGGATACAGGAGGGCCAGGTGGAACGGCCACAGCAGTTTCCCCGCGTAGAACCACAGCGACTGCGCGGCCATCAACGTACGCTGGGTGACCGAGTAGTCGAAAGCCAGGCTCACTCTCTCGTAGATGGCCAGATCCACGGCGGCGAGGGCGACGGCGAGGAGGAACAGGGGCACCAGCCGCGCGCAGTCCGTCCCGGTAACGCGCCCGTGTCGCCACCAGTGCCAGACGAGCAGGGCGGCGGGGAACGTCACCACGATGGACTTGCACAACATGCCGGCCGCGAACAGCGCCATCACCAGGAGGTAGTTGCCGGCGCGCGGTGCGTCCACGAAGCGCAGCCAGGCGCTGAAGGCCATGAGATAGAACATGGCCGATAGCAGGTCCTTGCGGGCGATCACCCAGGCGACGGATTCCACGTGCAAGGGGTGCACCGCGAACACCGCGGCGATGAACCACGCGCCGGGCACGGAAAGTCGCAGCAGCAGACGCCACAGCAGCACCGTGTTCACGAAGTGGAGGATCAGGTTGACGGCGTGGTAGCCGGCCGGGGCGAATCCCCAGAGCTTGTGCTCGATCCAGAAGGTCGTGTAGAGCAGCGGCCAGTAGTGGTCCTCGCCGACGATGCCCTGCCGGTACGCCGTGCCCGGAGCGAACCACAGGTCCACGATGCCGCCCCATTCCCGGATCGCGTCCAGGGTGGTGATGATGACGTCGTCCCAGACGAAGCCGAAACGGGTGGCGGGGAAGTAGCTGACCGCGATCATCAGGGCCAAGGCCGCCGCCGCCAGCGCGTCCGCGCGCGTGAAGCGGGCGGAGACCAGGGGACCCGTGGATGCGGCGGGCACGTCCCCACGGTGCCGGGACGCCTGCGCCGCCGCGGTCCTCTTCTCCGCGGCCCTCTTCTCCGCGGTCCCTTTCCTACTCTTCCGGCTTGCCATGGCCTTGGCCTTGTGCCTGCCCGGTTCGTTCCAGCGCCCTTCGCGCCGCCTGGAGCCCGGCTTGCGCCGAGGCCAGGTCGGGTTTCAGGGCGGCGGCGCGTTCGAAGTGCGGCAGCGCCTCTTCGGGCCGGCCCAGGTGATACAGCGTGGTGCCGATGTTGGCGAGGATGTTCGCTTGGTCGGGGCGCAGCTCGAGCAGGGCGCGAAACAGCGTGAGGGCCTCGTCGTAACGCTTCTGGCTGAAGCGCGCGACGCCGAGGAAGTCCAGCGCCGAGGCGTTGCGCGGGTTCATGGCGTGGGCGCGTTCGAAGTGCCCGATCGCTTCCTCCGTGCGGTCCAGCGCCCGGGCCGCGCGTCCCGCCAGCACGTGGCGGGCAACGACGGCCAGTGACTCCGGTTCCAGGTCGATGGAGCGTTCCAGGGACTCCAGGGCCTCGTCGTAACGCTTCATGGCGAACAGCGCGGTTCCCAGCCCGGCGTGCGCGGGGCCGTAGTCCGGATCGACCTGGAGGGCGGCGCGGTACGACGCCACGGCGTCCTCGTAGCGCTTGCCGCGCCTGAGCACCTCGGCGGCGTGGTGATGGGAGGCCGCCTGGTCGGGGCGCAACTCGCGCAGGCGGCGCAGATAGCCGTCGGCCTCCGCGGTGCGTCCCTGGGTGTTCAGCAGTTGCGCCAGGCGGCCCAGGGGACGCGCGTCCCCCGGGTCCATGGCCGCGGCGCGGCGGAACCGTTCGGCCGCCGCGTCGAACCGGTTGAGCTTGGTCAGGCTCTCACCCAGGATCAGATGGAGCGTGACCGCCACGGACGCGTCGGGGTCCAGGGCGAGTGCCCGCTCCAGAGCGGAGACGGCGTCCTCGTAGCGCGTCAGGCGGAACAGCGTGTCGCCCAGCCCGGCGTAGGCCAGGGCGTAGCGGCGGTCCACCTCGATGACGTCGCGGTAGGCCTCCACGGCCTCCTTGTACCTCCCTTGCCGGCGCAGCGTGTCGGCCAGGTTCTGGCGCGAGTTCCGGTCGCGCGGTTCGTGTTGCATGCCTTGGCGGAGGACCTTCTCGGCCTCGTCGTAGCGCTTCAGGTTCAGCAGCGACAGCCCGAGGTTGGTGTAGCCGGCGACAAAGTCCGGACGCTGCGCCACCGCGACCCGGGCCGCGGCAAGGGCTTCCTCGTTGCGCCCCTCCAGGATCAGGGCCTTGGCGAGATTGAGGTGCGCGTCCCGCGCCTCGGGATTGCTGGCGGCGATGTGGCCGAAGAGCGCGACCTCGTTCCGGTAGACGCCGGACTGCGCCCAGGTAAGAGCCCCGAGCACGACCAGGACCGCGCCGAACGCGCCCTGGACGGCCGCCCTGGGAGCGCCCGTCAGGCGGCCGGCTGCCGTCACGCCGGCGCCCACCAGCACCGCCATGACGCCCAGGCCCGCGAGGTACTGGAAGCGGTCGGCGACGAAAGCGAACTGCATGTAGCCGTAGTCCACGAATCCCAGGACCGGGGACAGGGTCAGCGCGAAGAACAGCGCGCCCACCAGCGGCCCGCGTCCGATGCGCCCGAGCCCGAGCCACAGCAGCACCGGCAGCGCGCCCGCCGCCAGCACGTAGGCCCAGGCGAGAAGATCGCCGGCGCGGATGTCCCACAGCGGGTAGATCACCGCGAGGTCGGCGGGCCACAGCAGCTTGCCGACGTAGAACCACAGGGCGCGGCACGCGATCAACAGCCGCTCGGCGAACGTGTAGTCCAGGGACAGGGGCTCGCGCGAGTTGTAGAAGGCCAGGTCGCCGGCGGTGATGAACAGCCCCACCACGAAGAACGGCGCGAGCCGCGCCAGGTCGGTGAAGGTGACCTTGTCGCGTTGCCACCAGTGCCAGATCACGAGGGCCGCGGGCAAGGTGACCACCACCGACTTGGACAGGAGTCCCGCGGCGAACAGTGCCAGGGCCAGGCAATAGCGCCGCCATTCCGGCACTTCGGTGAAACGTATCCAGGTCAGCAAGGCCGTGACGTAGAACAGCGTCGAGAGCAGGTCCTTGCGCTCCATGATCCATGCCACCGACTCGACGTGCAGCGGATGCACGGCGAACACCGCGGCCACGGCCCAGGCACCGGGCACCGCCAGCCGGGATAGCAGGCGCCACACCAGCAGGCAGTTGGCGAGGTGAAGCAGCACGTTGACGAGGTGGTAGCCCATGGGCGCGAGTCCCCACAGCTTGTGCTCCAGCCAGAAGCTCGTGTACACGATCGGCCAGTAGTGCCCCTCCTTCTTGATGTTCGCCGGATCGAACCAGACGCTCCAAAGCCCGGACCAGTCGTGGATCACCGGTTCTTCCACGAAGATGGCGTCATCCCAGACGAACCCGGCCCACAGCGCGGGCAGGTAGCTGACCAGCACCATGAGCCCCAGGGCGGCGGCGCCCAAGGCCGTGGTGCGCGACATCCCGGGCCACCGGAACCGCCGCTCTTCACCGGACGGCGGAGGGGGCGGGGTCTGCCGTTTCGCGGGCTTCGAAGCACGCCGTTGACGGCGGGTCGGCCTTTTTTCCTTCGTCTCCATCGCAGCACGCCTAGGGTTGCGGTTGTGCCCGTTGCTCGACCACCCGGCGCATGTGCGCCGCTCCTTTCCGTGCCCCCTCCAGGTCGGGCTTGAGGGAGAGCGCCCGTTCGAAGCTGGTCAATGCCTCGCCGGGACGGCCCAGGTGGTACAGGGTGGCGCCGATGTTGGCGTGAGTCTGCGCTCCCGTGGGGACCGCCTCCGCCAGCCTGCGGTAGAGTTCCAGGGCATCGGCGTAGCGACGCTGTTGGAAGCGGATCATCGCCAGGCGGTCCAGGGCTTCCTGCTGGCGCGGGTCGTGATCGAGGGCGCGCTCATGGTGTTCGGCCGCGGCTTCCGTCTTCCCCAGGGCCTGCTGGGCGCGGCCCAGGAGCACGTGCAGCGTCCCCGCCACCGGCAGTGCGGGGTCGAGCCGCAGCGCCCGCGCCATGGCCTCGATGGCCTCCGCGTTCCGTTTGACCTGTAACAGCGCGATGCCCAGTCCGGCGTGGGCGGGAGCGAACTCCGGGGCGATTCCGATGGCCGCGCGATACATTTCCATGGCGCTCTCGAAGCGCTTCCGGGCGCGCAGCGCCTCCGCCGTCACGTGAAGCGCGGCCGCGTCGCTCGACGGCAGCGTCCGGGCGCGCTCCAGGAGCCGGTCGGCCTCCGCGCCGCGTCCCCGTGTGCGATACAGCCCGGCCAGCTCCACCAGCGGCAACGGGTTGCGCGCGTCGATCTCCGTGGCTCGGCGGATATACGCTTCCGCCTCGTCGAGCCGTCCCAGGGCGCGGAGCGACTTGCCGGTGAAGAGGTGCAGAGAACCCGCCATGGCCGTGTCCGGCTTGAGGGCCAGTGCCCGGGTCGTGGCGGCGACCGCCTCCTCGTGGCGCTTCAACTCGAACAGCGCGGTGCCCATGCCGCCGTAGGCCAGCGCGCTGTTGCGGTCGATGCGGAGAGCGGCTCGGGACGTCGCGACGGCCTCCTCGTAACGCTTCGTCTTGCGCAGCAGTTCGGCCAGGTTCTGCCGCGCCGAGCCCTTGCGCGGATCGAGCTCCACGGCGCGCCGGAGATGCGTTTCCGCCTCGTCGAACCGTCCCTCCTTGAGCAGTCCGCGTCCCACGTTGGAATGGGCGCTCGCGGAGTCGGGCCGGTGGCGGAGGGCAAGACGGCTGGCCGCCAGTCCCTCTTCGGGCCGGTCCGCCTCGAACAACGCGCTGCCGAGGTTCAGATAGGCGTCGCGCGCGGCCGGGTTCAATCCGACGATGTGGCTGAAGAAGGTGACCTCGTCCCGGTAGATGCCCGACTGCGCCCAGCTCAGCGTCGCGAGCACTGCCAGGATCAGGGCGAACGCTCCCCGGGCCGCCATGCCGAGAACACGCGGCAGCCCGCCCGCGGCCCGGACGGCGGTGCCGACGAGGAGCGCCATCAGGCCCATGCCGGCCAGGTATTGGAAGCGGTCGGCGACAAAGGAGAACTGCATGTAGCCGTAATCGATGAAGCCCAGAACCGGCGCCAGTGTCACGGCGTAGAACAGCACGGCGGCCACGGGCCCTCGGCCCAGGCGATGGCGGCCGAGCCACAGGAACGCCGCCACGGCCGCGGCGGCGACCACGTGGGCCCATGCCAGTGCGTCGCCGGCGCGAACGTCCCACAGCGGGTAGATCACCGCCAGGTCCGTCGGCCACACGAGCTTGCCGGCGTAAAACCACAAGGCGCGGCCGGCGATGAGGATCCGCTCGATGAACGAGTAGCCCAGCGCCAGCGGCTCCCGTCCGCTGTAGAACACGTAGTCCGCAACGGTGAGGGCCAGTCCGACGGCGAAGAACGGCGCCAGGCGCGCCAGGTCCGCGGCGCTGATCCGATCCCGTTGCCACCAGTGCCAGATCAGGAGCGCCGCGGGCAGGGTCACCGCCATGGACTTGGAGAGGAGGGCCGCGACGTACAGCGCCAGGGAGAGGCCGTAGCGGCTCCAGGTCGGAGTATCGACGAAGCGGATCCAGGTGAGCGCGGCGGCGAGGTAGAACAGCCCGGACAGCAGGTCCTTGCGCTCGATGAGCCATGCCACCGATTCCACGTGGAGCGGATGCACGGCGAAGACCGCGGCCGCGGCCCAGGCGCCGGGCACGGCGAGGCAACGGAGCAGCCGCCACACCAGCAGGGTGTTGAGCCAGTGCAACAGCAGGTTGACGACGTGGTACCCGATGGGCGCGAGGCCCCACAGCTTGTGCTCCAGCCAGAAGCTCGTATAGACGACCGGCCAGTAGTGTCCTTCGTTGCGGATGTCCGCGGGCGAGAACCAGATGTTCCACAGCCCGGACCACTGGTGGATGACCGGCTCCTCGGAGAAGATGACGTCGTCCCAGACGAAATCGCCCTGGAGCGCGGGCAAGTAGCTCACCGCCACGAGAAGCCCGAGTCCGAGTGCCGGCAGGGCGTGCCGGCCCGGGGAACCGCCGGTCCGGTCGCCGTCGTCCGCGGACTGTCGTTGCCAGGCGCTTGTCATCCGTTGCTTCTCGGGTCGTTGGCGCGGCTCGCTCACATGCTGTCGCGGGCGCGCGGCTGCCGGAGTCCGCGGGCCATGCGCATCAGCGCTCCGGCGGCGGGAGCTTCCGGTAGACGTAGAGGTCGGCGACCACGAAGTTCACCACGCTGCCGAGGGCCACGCCGAGAAAGAACGCCCACAGGCGGTGGCGTCCGAACAGGGCGACGTAGCTGGTCAGGAGCGCGTAGCTGCCCACGTTCACGCCCAGGCCGATGACGCTGCTGGCCGCGAACCGCGCCCATTGCTCCAGATGCGGCTGCCGCTCCCGCCCGCTGTACGTGAAGCCGCGGTTGAGCGCCCAGTTCCAGCTCACCGCGGGCCAGAAGGACAGGAAACGCGCCAGCCGGTGCTCCACGCCGGCCCACTGGAGCCCGAGGTAGCAGGCGAGGTCGACCATCAGGCCGCTGGCGCCCACCACGCTGAAGCTGGGGATGCGCGCCATGCTGCCGAAACGGTAGTCGTACAGCCGCGAAAGATGGCGCAGGAAGCGGACCTGCTGCCGCCAGTTCATCTTGCTGGACCCGACGCTGCGGTCGTGGAAGTCGATGGGAATCTCCCGCACCCGCAACCGCCCGCGCACCATCAGCTCCAGCGCGATCTTGTACCCCATGGGCCGCAGTCCCCCGAGCTCCGGCAACGCGCTGCGGCGCGTAGCGAAAAAACCGGACATGGGGTCGGCACAGTCCACCAGGGGACGCGCCATCCAGGTCGCCAGCCGTGAGTTGAGCAGGCGATAGAGGCTCCAGGACCGGTCCACGGCTCCGCCGAGGGTGTAGCGGCTGCCGATGACCATGTCGCAGTCCCGCGCCAGGTCCGCGAGCATGTCGGCGATGCGTTCGGGCGGATGCGACAGGTCGGCGTCCATCACCACCAGCCGGTCGAAGCGGCACTGCCGGATGCCCTCGAGCACCGCCAGCGACAGGTCCCGCGGCCCGTCGCGCCGGACCACGATCCGGACCGGCAGACGGCGGGCGAGTTCGTGGACCGCCTCTTCGCTGCCGTCGCCGGAATCGTCGTCTACGAGTAACAGCTCCCACTTGATGCCGGTCTCCGCCAGGGCCGCGTCGATGCGTTCCGCAAGCGTGGGGATGTTGCCCACCTCGCGGAACGTCGGAACGACGATGGAAAGCGTGTCTTCAGCGCCGGGAGTGCCATGGGTTGTCTTCAACATGCTCGTGTCATTCGGCTTGTCCCGCGAAAGGGTAGTCTAGAGAAAAATTTTATGTAGATAAAGCGATCGCACTCGCAAGGGTGAGCCGGCAGCGTCGCGTCGGCGTCCACGGCGTGGAAGGTTCACGGGGTTCTCTGCCGCGCATCGAGCCCCGGCGTGGACGCGCCCCGGCGCGTGGCCAGCTCGGCGTAACAGTAAGCCAGGGACAGGGCGCGGTGGGGTCGCCAGCGTTCCGCGAAGGCCCGCATCTCGTCTTCCGTGGCCTTGCCGGTCCTGCCCAGCAGGCCCTGGGCTACGTACTTGACCACCCCCAGGTCTCCCGCCGGGAACGTATCCGGGCGTGCGAGGCCGCGCATCAGCGCGATCTCCGCCGACCAGCGCCCAATGCCCTTGATGGCGGTCAAGCGTTCCACGACCTGCTCATCGGACAGCGCGGCCAGCCGGCCGGCGGAGTCTTGAAGCGCCGCGTCCGAGGCAAACGCCTCACCGAGCCGGATCAGCGTGCCCGCCTTGGCGTTGCTCAGCCGGAAGCCGCGCATGGCTTCAAGGGACTGCGCGGCGAACCGGCGCGGCTCGGGGAACGCGTAGTAGGTGCGTCCCTGACGGCGCCGCCGGCGTCCGAAGCTTTCGACCAGTGCCTTCTTGATGGAGTACGCGAAGCCAAGGTTGACCTGCTGGGAAAGGACGGCGGTGACCAGCGCCTCGAACAGCGTCGGGCTGGCGGTCACGCGCATCCCGCGGAAGCGGCGTACCATGGGCGCCAGCATCGCGTCCTTGCGCGCCATTCGGTAGAACGGCCGGAGATCGAGGTCCGTGCACAGAACGTGGCGCAGTTGCGTCTCGAAGCCGGGGAGTTGGAGAGCGACTCTCGAAGGGCTCTCCAGGGCTACGGCCAGCCGCGGCTTGGCCACGGTGCCGGCATTGGTCACGGTGGCCAGTGCGAGCTGGCGGCCGACCGCCAGCAGGCGCCGATAGCGGCCGGCCTCGACGAGATCGACGTTCTCGCTCGCGAAGCGCATGAAACGCGCCACCGTGAAGTCGAACGAATACGGCGCGCGCGGGACGATGTCGAAGGCGTAGGTCATGGAACTCTCGGGACGCCGGCCGGCGGCGGGGTCCGGCCGGCAACGCGGGCCATGAGGGGTCGTCGGACGGCGTCCTACGGACTCCCCGGATCCTCGTAGTAGTGCTCGTAGTACCAATCGGCGATCTCGCCCCCGGTGGTGAGCCAGACACCGTCGTGGGAGCGGATGTACTCCAGCGCGAGGTCGAGATACTTGATGCGCAGGGGGACGCCGATGATGAACGGGTGCAGCGGGATGCACAGGACCGTGCCGTTGCGTTCGCCGTCGCGGTAGAGCACGTCGAACTGGTCGCACACCTGCCGGAGGAACTCGCGGGGGGTGTAGTTGGAGCGCAGGAAGAAGTTGATGTCGTTCAAGCCCTGCTCGTAGGGCATGGCGATCATGCGGCCGGTCTTCACGCGCATGGCCACCGGCTGATCGTCGAAGCCCCAGTCGCACAGGTAGTCGAAACCCGCGGCCGCGAGGTGGTCCGGGGTGTCGAAGGTCTCGGCGAGCGCCGGTCCGAGCCAGCCCCGCGGCGCCTTGCCGGTGGCCTCGCCGATCTCGTCGCGTACCTGCTTCATGACGGACAATTCCTCCGCCGCGGGATAGGCGGTCAGCGGAAGGTTGTTGGTGACGCCGTGGCCCAGCCACTCCCAGTCGCGCTTGACGCCCTCCTCGATGATCTCCCGGTGGTGGATGCACACTTCGGAGTTCAACTGGGCGCTGGCGCGGACCCCGTGCTTGTCGAGCACGTCCATCATCCTGAACACCCCCACCCGGGCGCCGTAATCGCGCTGTGCGTAGCCGCGCACGTCCGGCACCTTCGACATCCCGAAGTTGGGGATGGGCTGGTCGATGTGGAAGTACTCGATGTTGGGGCTCACCCACACGGCCACGCGGGCGTCGTTGGGCCACCGGAGCCGGGGCCGCGTGGTGATGGGCTGATAGTCGTAGCGGCGGTTTTCCATGTGTCGTTCCTCTTGAACGCCGGATTTACGAGCGGTCGGCTGCCGCACCAACGCATCATGCCTTGCCCCGCGGCGGACTTGCAACGCGCGATGACTTGTAGGGGCGACCCGCGGTCGCCCCCCGGCGGCGGGCACCACGCGAGGAAGACCCCGGGTCAAATCCCGCGGTGACGTAACGCCGCCGACGGCAAAAAAACCAGCAAATTAGCGCAGCTACTGGCGGGGCGCGAGCCTACCATGGACGACGCCCGGCTGTCCATTGTGCGATTCCTCGGGTGATGCGGGCCGGGTCATGACCTCATGGTTTCCGGTGGTGTCGGTACCGTGGTCCTTGGCAAAGCGCGGCGCGACGCGTTAGAGGGGGGGATACACGTCAAGACGCGACGGGAGCTTGCCATGGCGAAGTTGAAGACCCCCTTGTGCGATCTGCTCGGCATCGAACACCCCATCATCCAGGCGGGAATGGGATGGGACAGCCGCGGCTCCACCACGCCGCCGAAGCTGGTGGCGGCGGTTTCCGAAGCGGGCGGGCTCGGGGTCATCGGCGGCAGCCCGCTCAAGCCGGAGTTCATAGGCGAGCGCATCCGCGCCGTCCGGGAGCTGACGGACCGCCCCTTCGGCGTGGACATCACGCTGCCGCGGCTGGCGCAGACGCCCTACGCGGACGTGGGCAACGTGCGTGAGTTCCTGGAACGCACCCACCCCGAGCACGTGGGCTTCGTACACGACGCCATCGAGGGTTTCGGGTTGGAGACCCAGGGTCCGGACCCGTGGTCCAAGGTCAAGACCCCGGACATGGTGCAGCGGCAGTTGGACGTGATCCTGGAGGAGGGCGTCCGGGTGCTGGCGGTGGGCCTGGGAGACACCGCGGCGGTGGTGCCCGTGGCCCACGAGCGCGGCATGAAGGTGCTGGCGCTGTGCGGCAACGTGAAGCAGGCGCTGGGGCACGCGGCCAACGGCGTGGACGTGATCATCGCCCAGGGCTACGAGGCCGGCGGGCACACCGGACGGATCGCCAACTTCCCGTTGATACCCCAGGTGGTGGACGCGGTCAGCCCCACGCCCGTGGTCGTGGCCGGGGGCATCGCCGACGGGCGCGGCCTGGCCGCGGCGCTGAGCCTGGGAGCGGTGGGGGTGTGGTGCGGCACGGTCTTTCTGGCGAGCGCGGAGAGCGAGATCCACGCCGACTACAAGGCCCAGCTCATCCAGGGCCGCACCGAGGACTTCGTGCTCGACCGTTTCCCCAGCGGCAAGCCCAGCCGCCACTATCGCAGCCCGGTGATCCGCAAGTGGGAGGAATCGGGGCTGCAACCCCTGGAGATGCCGTTCCAGGGGGTGCTCAACGACCAGTTCCGGGTGGCGGCGGAGCAGGGAAGCCGGGTGGACGTGATGAGCGTACCCGGTGGACAGATCGCCGGGCTCCTCGGAGAGAAGGACGTGCGGCCGGCGGCCGAGATCATCGAGGCCATGGTGCGGCAGGCAGCGGAGGTGCTGAAGGCCGGTGCCGACTTGGCCGCGGGTGATTGAAGTTGACCCACACAACGCGAGGACAGCTCAGGGGAAACCGATCCCGTCAAGTACGCAGTCTTGCTGCACCGGCTGTGGGCCATCGGCGAGGAAGGGCGCCAGACCCTCCAGCGGGCGGGGCTGAGACGGTAATCCGTCATTCCCGCGGAAGCGGGAATCCACGGGTGGAGAGGGGTATGCTGCGTCAGGTATCGGAGCGCCGGTAGCCGGGGTTGGTGCCGCCGCTCTGGGAACGCAAATAGTTGTCCACGTCCGAGAACGTGTCCATCATCAATTGTTGGCGCGCGGCCACGAGTTGGTCCGTGCGTAGCGCCTGCGACCAGGGGAGGTCCTTGCCCACCTGCACGGCGATCTTGGCGGAAGCCAGCGCGGCGGGATGGCGCGAGCCGATCTCACTGGCGAGCTGGAGAGTGACTTCCTCGAGCTCGGCCTCGGGCACCGACGCCGACACCAGCCCGAAGCGGTCCGCATCCGTTCCCGAGAAGTTCCGGCCGCTGAAGTGCATGATGGCCGCCTTCTTGGCCGGAATCCCGGTGTGGTACAGGGAACTCAGGGCCATCTGGCCGAAGCTGCCGCGCACGATCTCGGGCATGCCGATTTTGGCGGTGTCCGCGGCGATGGCGATGTCGTGGCACGTCATGAGCGCCATGCCGCCGCCGAGGCAGTGGCCGTGCACCTGGGCGATGGTCACCTTGGGGTAGTTCCGGAAGCTCTCGTAGAAGAGCATGTTGGGGTGGGAGCGGTCCCAGTCCCGCGGCGGCTCCTTGTGGAGCGTGCCCAGGTCGCGCAGGTCCGCCCCGGCGCAGTAGCACGGTCCGTTGCCGCGGGTGACCACGACGCGCACGTCAGGGTCGGCGCGCACGGTCTCCAGCGCATCGAGGATCTCGCCGGTCATGGCCTGGCTCAGGGCGTTGCGCTTCTCGGGCCGGTTGAAGCTGATCCGCGCGACCCCGCCGCCGAGCCGTTCCAGCACGATGTAAGACCAGGCTTGAGCCATTCCGTTACCCGTCCACCCGTCCCGGCGCCTCGTAGTAGTGTTCGTAGTACCACTCGGCGATCTCGCCCGCGGTGGTCTTCCACACGCCGTCGTGGGAGCAGATGTAGTCGAGCGCGCGGTCCAGCGCGCCGATGCGGAACGGCATGCCCGTCACGTAGGGGTGCAGCGGGATGCACATGACGCGGCCGCCCTTGTCGCCCTCGCGGTAGAGCGTGTCGAACTGGTCGCACACGATCCGGTAGTACTCCGCCGGCGTGTGGTTGGCGTGCACGAACATGGAGATATCGTTGATGCCCTGCTGGTACGGCACCACGATCATGCGCCCGGCCTTCACGCGCATGGGCACCGGCTGATCGTCGCAGCCCCAGTCGCACACGTACTCGAACCCCTCCGCGGCGAGGATGTCCGGCGTGTCGTAGGTTTCCGCGAGCCCCGGGCCGAGCCACCCCTTGGGCGCTTTCCCGGTGGCGTGGGTGATGATGTCGCGCACCTTGCGGATGACCTTGCGCTGCTTCTTGGCGCCGTAGCCGTTCATGCGCGTGTTGTTGTTCATGCCGTGGCCGAGCCACTCCCAGGAGCGCTTGTTGCCCTCCTCGATGATGGCCGGGTGCTGCGCGCACACCTCCGCGTTCAGCAGCACGCTGGCGCGCATCTCATAGCGGTCGAACACATCCATCATGCGGAACACGCCCACCCGCGCCCCGTAGTCCCTGACCGAGTAGGACTGCACGTCCGGCAGTGCCTCGTTGATCCTCGGGATGCCCTTGTCGATGTGAAAACACTCGATGTTGGGTCCCAGCCAAAGCGCCACTCGCGCATTCCCCGGCCAAACCAACCGCGACCGCTGGACGATCGGACTGTAGTCGTAGCGTGTGCTGAGCATCGGCGTCGCCTCCCCGCCGGCGCCTCGTTAGCGCGGCGCCGCTCATTTCAGGTTGCAGGTTGCAGGTTGCCCGTGTGTCCATGATCTACCAGATCGCACTGCGGGTGGCGAGAGGTTGCTTTTTGTTACTTGGTCAGACGACGGTTCTTGATTCCGGTCACCTGCAAGGTATCATGTCCTGGAAGGGTCGGCGCACGCGAGTCTAGCCGGCGGATGAAACTCAGGAGGACTGCCATGATCAGGAAGTTTCCGAACCGCGGTACAGGCGCCGAAACCGTGAACGAGACCGATATCCTTGAGAAACTCCGTGCTTTTCGTGCTCGGGTGGACCGCATGGAATCACAGCAGGAACGGTTGGTGAAGAGTCACCCAGATCACTGGGTTGCCCTGCATTCCGGTGACTTCGTTCTCGCGGAGTCTCTGGACGACCTCCTGAAGATGTTGCAAGGTCAAGGTGTTCCCGCCGCCGAGGCCGTCATCAGGTTCCTCGATTCGAATCCAAAAAACATGATCCTTTGACAGCCGTGATCCGGGGAAGCTTCGACCACCAGGGCAGGCCTTGCGTTCAGGGCTGGCTCGTCCTGCCTCGCTTGAACATTCAAGGAGACGTTGAGTTCCTCGTCGACACCGGCGCGGATTCAACCACCATTCATCCATTCGACGGACAGAAGCTTGGCGTGCCCTTCGAAGAGTTGCTGAGCGAGATCCTCTCGATCGGTATTGGAGGCAGCCAGCCGTATTTCCTGGAACATGCCATTCTCATGTTCGAGGACGACGCACTCGTGCGTCAGTATAGTTCCGAGGTCTTGATCGGTAAGCCGTCTGCCACGTCCAGCAGGCTGCCATCACTGCTTGGCAGGTCTCTGCTGAGTCACTGGCGCATGGTGTACGATCCGACGGACGATTTGCTCACCATGACACATCGAGGATACGTCAGCGCGTAAGCGCAGCACCTGTCGCCTTTGCCCTTGCCTGTTGCCGAAGTGGGACAAGATGGAATTTGTTGAGCTGGAACGGCGTTTCCGCCGTCTGACCGACGCGGAACTCGAAGATGCGGAGCGTTTTACCTACTGGGACCCGCAGGGCTTGGGTTCCCGAATAGGTTGGCCGGAACTCTTGGCGCACGACCGGATCGTGCTGTTGGCGGAGGCGGGGGCCGGGAAGACCGACGAGATGAAAGAAAGGGCGAAGCGCTTGGTTAAAGAAGGGCGGTTCGCATTCTTTCTGCGTCTTGAGTTCCTCGATGAGGAACCGGTGACTGACGTTCTGTCGTCGGACGAGGAGGAGAGATTCGAAGCGTGGAAGGCTGACCACGGAGCAACAGCGTGGTTCTTCCTCGACGCCGTGGATGAATTGAAGCTCATCGACGGCAGGCTCGACCGAGCGCTTCGCCGATTCTCTAAGGACCTTGGTGAACTCATCCACAGGGTCCGAGTCATCATCTCCTGTCGCCCCAGCGACTGGCGTCCTGTCGTCGACTTGATGACGGTGAAACAATGGTTGCCGGTAGGCACGGAAGACCGCGAGGATACCCAGCGATTATCCGACGATTCCTTTCTCAGTCCACTCAAGTACGAACGTCGGGAAGACACGGGTGCCATCGAGGAAGGAACCGCCGTTGCGACCTCCAAGGCCTCTTAGAGCGTTTGTAGGCAAGTATGGCAAAGGAAGCTGGCGTGGGTTCAGCATCGGGAATGACCAACTGCGCCGGCTTGCACACGCGAAACTGGCACCGGTCATACGCGAATGTTGGGGAGACGCTCCGATCAACGACGACGTACGCGACCTCCTGTTAAGGGCGATTTGGCTTGGCCCTGTGAAAGACTGTGCTGACTTGGCCGGGTCCGTGGCCCTTGATGCAGCGAACTCCGTCTACGATCGCATTATTGCCGTCCGAGCCTTGGTAACGTGCGGTCGGAACGACGACGCCCGCAAGGTGGCTGATGGCATGATCGCCCAGCCGCAATATTGGCCCAACAAGATCATTCACGGGGTTGTGGGGGACTTGTTTCCGCGGGTCCTCACGGTCGAAGAGCTCATTGCGCTGATGGAGAGAGCGCCTGACCCGAGTGGGAGTGATAGCCTTGGGTGGGTTGCTCAAGAAATCGTCAAGGCCGTCGAGCCCGAGTCCGACTTGGCAGTGACATTGCGTGACGGGCTCACCGACTTGATCTGGCGAGGGCGCCGACAGACGCACGCGTTCTATGAAATTCAAAGCCAGTTCCATCACCTTGCACCGGCGCTCGCAGTGCTGTGCGGTCGGAAATTGTCAGAAGCGACGAACCCATGGGACGCCGCTTTGGTACGTTCCTGTGTGATTGCCTCCAGATTCGGTGGCAAGGATTGGGATGCACGTGAACCAGTTGGTAAGCTCAGGAAGTACTTCAACGCGAACGCTGAAGCACGAAGGGATGCTTTCTGGGCCGAGTTGGCGTTCATGGACGAGGTCGTCCCGACCGAAGACGACTGGTATCGGCTCTATCACGCAACGCATGACGGCTTGGTCAGCAGCCTGACCGAGCTGGATCGACCTTGGCTCGTGGAAGCTCTTTCAGACGAAACCCGGCCGGAAAGACGTGCAGTGGCGCTTCATGCTCTGATCGATGAGTGGCGTGGACAAGGGCGCCCTCGGTCGGAGTTGGAGGTAATTCGCGCAAACCTGCGTGGAGATGAGGGACTTGTTCGGATACTAATGGCGCGCACGGCGCGCCGTAAGCCAAGCCAGACGACGAAGGACAATCGGCGTAGGCAAAAGCGGCAAGAGGGCGTCTGGGCTCGCCAAGAAGAACGACGTCTTCAGGATTGGAAGGAATGGCGTAACGGTTTACTCGATAATCCGGTCGATGCCTTTTCCCCGAAGAGGCAAGGGAGGACGCTGGAAAACCTACTTGCCAACCCTTCAGCAAGTGGCGCAGGCGGATCGAGAGTTGAAGCAGCTTCTCATTCCCCGGCTACTCGCAGAGTTGAAGTCCTGGCCAAACATCTTCGCGGACGAGACGGGCCCACGAATCAACCTCGGCGAGCTCGTCAAACACCTGAAGGCCAAGGCACGGAATATCGAGTACGAGAAGTCCTTCGATGTCCGAGTTGCCGTCTTCGGGCTCGACCTCACCGCCCGTGACATCAGGCCGTAAGCCCCTCTTTCCCTGTTCCCTTCTACCTGCCAACTGCTGTAAATTGCCGCATGAATTGCCGTCCAGCCCCGTCTCGGGCAAGGAAACCGTCCGCCGTCTAATGACAGGGGTGTAGCCATCGTGGCGGCAACGGAGCGACAGCGATGAAGCGGATCCTTTGGATCATAGCTCTTGTCCTGGTCCTGTTGGGAGCCGGGGGCGCGGGGCTGTTCTGGTATGACCCGGCGCTGGTGGAGAGCAACGTGGGCTCGATGCGCGGCGGGCTTTCCTCGCTGACGAGCAGGCTCCTTCCGGCGGAAGAGAAGAAGAACGTCTTTCCTTTCCGGCTGGCGGAGGTCGAGAGGGGCGAGATCTTCTCCCGCATCACCACGACCGGCACGGTGAACCCGGTGTCGTCGGTGACCGTCTCCACCCAGGTGTCCGGCACCATCAAGGATCTCCCGGTGGACGTGCCCATGCGCGTCAAGAGGGGCGACCTGATCGCGCGGCTGGACCAGGACCTGTTCCGGGCGCAGTTGCTCCAGGCGGAAGCCAAGGTGGCGAAGGCCAAGGCCAATCTCGCCAAGGAGCTGGCGGGCGTCGAAATGCTGAAATCCCGGGTGGCGGCGAGCATCGCGGGGGCGAAGGCGGCGTTCGAGAACCTGGAGGAGAAGCACCGGCGCAACAAGGACCTCGTGGGCCGCAACCTGATCTCGCGGGACCAGTACGAGTCCATCCAGGCGGAATACGAACGCGCCGCGGCGCGCTACCGGGAGGAGTCGGCCCGGGTGGACGAGGTCAAGGTCAAGCGGGCGGTCATCGCGGGCATCCGCGCGGACATCCAGCAGGCGGAGGCCGAGTTGGAGATGGCGCGGGTGCGGCTCAACCGCAGCGTCGTCGTCGCGCCCATCTCCGGCGTCGTTATCCAGAAGACCGTGGAAGCCGGGCAGACGGTGGCCGCGAGCCTGTCGTCACCGCCGCTGGTGAAGATCGCCGAGCTGGAGGAAATGAAGGTCTCCGCCTTTGTCGACGAGGCGGACATCGGCAGGGTGAAGGTCGGACAGGAGGTGGAGTTCTCGGTGGACTCGTACCCGCGGCGCACCTTCGAGGGCAAGGTGGTGCGCATCTTCCCGTCGCCGCTGATCAAGGACAACGTCGTCACCTACGACACCGAGATCCGGGTGCCCAACAAGGACCTGGCCCTCAAGCCAGGCATGACGGCCAACGTCACCATCATCCTCGCCCGGCGGCAGGACGTGCTCATCGTTCCCGGGGCCGCCTTGCGGATCAGCGGACGGGACATCCGTCAACTCTACCCCGACATGCCCAGGCGGGGGGGTGGGCGGCGGCGCGGCCCGCCCAGCGCCGAGCAGAGGCGCCGGTGGATGCTGGAGGGCCGCGGCGGCGTGTGGGTCTATCGGGACGACAAGCCGGCGCGGGCGCGCATCCGTTTCGGCGCCACCGACGCCAAGAACATGGAGATCGTCTCGGGTCTCGAAGTCGGCGACCAGGTCATCGTGGGGATCCGCTCCGAAGCCATGAAACGCGTCACCAACACCACGTCACGGGTGCGCTCGCGCATCCTCGGAGGTCTCTGACGCCGTGGACCGGTCGCCCGTCATCGAAGTGGACGGCGTCACCAAGGTCTACGATCTTGGGGAGCAGAAAGTGGAGGCCCTGAAGGGCGTGTCGCTGACGATCTTCCAGGGAGAGATCGTGGCGCTCATGGGGCCTTCCGGCTCGGGCAAGTCCACCTTCATGAACCTCCTGGGTTTTCTGGACCGGCCGAGCACGGGCAACTATCGCTTGAACGGCGAGGACGTCGGCGCCCTTTCATCCGACGACATGGCGTGGGTGCGCAACCACGAGATCGGTTTCGTCTTCCAGAACTACAACCTCCTGGCTCGCACCACCTCCGTCGAGAACGCCGAGTTGCCGGCTCTCTACAACGGTACGTCGTCCGCGGCGGGACGGCGCAAGGCGCGGGAGGTGCTCGCGCTGGTGGGTCTGAGCGAACGGGAAACGCACCGGCCCACGCAGTTGTCCGGCGGCCAGCAGCAGCGGGTGGCCATCGCCCGGGCGTTGCTCAACGATCCCCGGATCATCCTGGCGGACGAGCCCACAGGGAACCTCGACACCCGCACCGGCGCGGAGATCATCGAGCTCTTCAAGACGCTCAACCGGGAAAAGGGCATCACCATCGTCTTCGTCACCCATGACCCCGAAGTGGCGTCCCACGGGCAGCGCATCATCCACTTCAAGGATGGCCTCGTGGAACGGGAGGAGGCGGGAGGCAAGGCGGGGTTCGGCGCGGTGACGGCGTCGCCGGAGGAGGATGCCGGGGCTTCGGGCGAGGGCGTTGGAGCCGGCGCGGCCAACGACGTCCTTGACCTCGGCGACTCCGGCAACGGTAACGGTGTCTCCGATGGTGAAGACGCCCGCAACGGCAGCGGCGCCCGCAACGGTAACGGCGGCGACAACGGCAACGGCGGGGGTCGCCGTCGCCGGGGTTTGGGCGCCGGCGTGCGCGCCAACGTGCGCATCGCGTTGCGCGCCATCCGGGTGAACAAGCTCCGCTCGGCCTTGACCATGCTGGGCGTCATCATCGGGGTCGGCGCGGTCATCGCCATGGTGGCCATCGGCGAGGGGGCCAAGGCCAGGGTCGCCAAGCAGATGGAGCGCCTCGGCAGCAACCGCGTGTCGGTCTATGCCGGCGCGGTGACCCGTGGCGGCCGCCGTGTGCGGGGCGCACGGATCACGACGCTCACCGAGGCGGACGCCAAGGCCATCCTCGCGGAGGTGCCGGGAGTGGTCCGGGTGGCGCCCCATGTCCGGGGCTCGGCGCAAGTGGTCTACGGCAACAAGAACTGGCATCCGGGCTTCACCGGGACCACCCCCGATTACCTCGAGATCATGAACTGGGGTGTTGATTCCGGCTCCAACTTCACCGAAGACGACATGCTCCTGAACCGCAAGGTGGCCCTGATCGGGCAGACCGTCGCCAAGGAGCTCTTCGGCGACGA
The DNA here is from genome assembly GCA_026712905.1 of Deltaproteobacteria bacterium. Taxonomy (NCBI): domain Bacteria; kingdom Pseudomonadati; phylum Myxococcota; class Myxococcia; species Deltaproteobacteria bacterium. The sequence continues at coordinate 6,634 of JAPOPM010000067.1, read as the reverse complement.
GTATCCGTTGGGTCAGACCATACGGCTCAAGCACGTTCCGTTCGAGGTGGTGGGGGTGCTGAAGGAACGAGGGACGTCTTCGTTCGCCGGCGACCTCGACGACGTGGTCATCGTGCCCCTGCGGACGGCGCAACGAAAGCTCCTGGGAATCCGGTACGTGCGCGGCATCGAGGTGAGCGCCGAGAGCAAGCAGGCCACCTCCGACGTGCAGGACGGCATCACCGCGCTGCTGCGGGTGCGCCACAAGATCACCGGCACCAAGCTGGACGACTTCCGGGTGCGCAACCGTACCGACATCGTCGAGGCGGCCAACGAGGCCGCCAACACGCTGGGCTACCTGCTGGCGGGCATCGCCGGCGTGGCGCTCATCGTGGGCGGTATCGGCATCATGAACATCATGCTGGTCTCGGTGACCGAGCGCACTCGGGAGATCGGCGTGCGGTTGGCCGTCGGAGCGAGGCGGCGGGACATCCGCCGCCAGTTCCTCACCGAGGCCATGGTGCTGAGTCTCCTGGGCGGCGCCGTGGGCATTCTCGCCGGCGCCGCTGCTTCGTTGGGGCTCTCCTACATGGGCGGTTGGCAGATCGTCATCTCGCCCGGCTCCATCCTGCTGGCGTTCGCCTTCGCCGCCGCCATCGGCGTGTTTTTCGGTTTTCAACCCGCCAACCGGGCCGCGCGCCTCAATCCCATCGAAGCGCTGCGCTACGAGTGAGCCGCCCTACGCGGGCGCCTTGAAGGAATGGGCCGTCTGATAGGCCTCGGTGGCCTGCATCCGCGCCCACCACGCGCCCAATGCCGGACGCGTGTTCCAATCCACCAGCCGTTCCAGCTTGTTGGCCTCGAAGCGTTCGATGAACGGCGCGATGGAGCAGTCCGCCAGCGACATGCGCTCCCCGGTGAGCCAGGGGCGGTCCTGCAGCGCCTGCTCCACGTCGTCCAGGATCTCGGCGAGACGCGCCTCCGCGTACGCCATCTGCTCCTCGGAAATGCCGTTCCGGAGGCGATCTCTCAAGAGCGCCCGCTTCGGCTCGGTGGGTTGCTGCATGACCGCGGCCTCGCGCTCTTCCTCGGACAGGTGCTCGTAGCGCTTCATGCGGCCCTGTTTGATGAAAGAGATGATGTTGACGTTGCGGTGCAGCTCGTGCTCGAAGCGGTCCATCCAGATGCGCATCCGCGCCCGCTCAACCGGGTCTTCCGGCCGCATGGGTACCTCGGGCCAGACGTCGTCGAGATATTCCAGGATGAAATTGGACTCGATGACGATGCGGTCGTCGTGCACCAGCGTCGGCACCACGCCGTTGGGGTTCAGCTCCACGTACCAAGGCTCCAGGTTCTCGAACTTCGCCAGGTTGACGTAGACGCTCTCCCAGGAGAGTTGTTTCGCCGCCAGGGCGATGCGTACGCGACGCGAGCACGTGGAACTCCACCAATGGTAGAGCTTCAGCATGGGGCACCTCCGTGATGAGTGGATTTCGACAGCCGCCGGGACAGGGCCAGCGTACTACGGGCCGGCCAGCCCGTCCATCCATCGCCTCGCCCGGGATTGTTGCCAACTCACGGCGCCACTGGCATACCGATCATTGCGGCACGGCCGCGGATATCCCGGGTTTCCGAACAGATGAAAGGATGATGGATGGGTGCTTCGAAGCATGGAACCTTCAGTTGGTGCGAGCTTCTGACCACGGACGTGGAGGGAGCCAAGAAATTTTATGCCGAGCTCTTGGGGTGGACGACGGAAGCGGTGACCCACGAGTGCGAGGACAGCGACGAGAACTTCGAGTACAACCTGGTGAAGGTCGACGGGGCCGAGATCGGTGGAATCATGGCGGTCCCGGCGCAAGCGCAGGGGATGCCGCCCACCTGGGGCACCTACGTGACGGTGGACGATGTCGACGCGGCCGCGGTCAAGGTACAGGACCTCGGCGGCAAGGTGATCGTGCCGCTGAACGACATTCCGGGCGTAGGCAGGTTCTGCGTCATACAGGATCCTCAGGGCGCGGTGCTGACCTTGATTACCTACCTGCCGGGGCACGAATAGGAATGCCCCGGCGGCGTCGCTGACGCGGTGGAAGTCGGCGGCGCGCGGGAAGCGGTACGATGTCGCTGGCGTCGCCGCCTTCGTCGGACGAGGGGCTTGTACGCTGCGTTTGGGCCAGGACGGAGTTGTCCGTGGCGTATCACGATGCCGAATGGGGCGTGCCGTGTCATGATGACCGGACGCTGTTCGAGTTCCTCGTTCTGGAGGGGGCGCAAGCGGGACTGAGCTGGGAGACCATTCTCAGGAAACGCGACGCCTACCGCCGGGCCTTCGCGGGCTTCGACGCCGATGCCGTGTCCCGCTATGATGCGGCAAAGCAGGGCGAACTGCTGCGGGACCCCGGCATCGTGCGCAACCGGCTCAAGATCGCCGCCGCGGTGACCAATGCCCAGGCGTTCCTCCGGGTCAGGGAGGAGCACGGCACGTTCGACCGCTACGTGTGGCGGTTCGTCGGCGGCCGGCCGCGGGTCAATCGCTGGCGCGGCCACGAGGAGGTTCCCGCGCGCACACTGGAGTCGGAAGCCATGAGCCGGGACCTCGTGGCGCGCGGGTTCCGGTTCGTCGGCCCGACGATCTGTTACGCTTTCATGCAGGCGGTGGGAATGGTGAACGATCATCTCCTGCAGTGCTTTCGGCACCGAGCCATCTCTTACCCGGGCCGCCGAGGTTGAACCGGCGGCCCGAATCTGTCGGGAACCAGTAGCCGGTTCGGTTCGTTCGCGAATCGGACTGACAGAATGTTGGAAAGGAATGCGATCATGGACGGCTTGTCGCGCTACGCGTACGCGCTCATGCGTATTGTCGTCGGGCTTGCGTTCGCGCAGCACGGCGCGCAGAAACTATTCGGCTCCTTCGGCGGCATGGATGGCGGCGGTGCCACCGCCGAGCTGCTCTCCCTTATGGGCGCCGCCGGCATCATCGAATTGGCGGGCGGGCTGTTCGTGGCGCTTGGCCTTTTCGCTCGCCTCGCGGCACTGTTGTGCAGCGGACAGATGGCCGCGGCCTATTTCATGGCCCATGCCGGCCGCGGTCTCTGGCCCATAGAGAACGGCGGCGAGCTGGCGGTGCTCTTCTGCTTCGTGTTCCTGTACATCGCCACCCGGGGACCCGGCGCCTTTAGCTTCGGTCGGTCCCGCCGGTAGGGACAGCGTCCGTGTCGGCCGGCGTGCTGTTGCCGGGCGGCCGCGCGAAGCCTTGCTGCGAAACGACCCCATGGCCACCTACGTCATCGGAGACGTTCAAGGATGCTACGAACCGTTGCGGCGGTTGTTGGACGTCATCGCGTTCGACCCCCCTGACGACCGTTTGTGGTTCGCGGGCGACTTGGTGAACCGCGGTCCGGACTCCCTGGCGGTTCTGCGATTCGTGAAGGGCCTCGGCGCGGGCGCGGTGGCGGTCCTGGGCAACCATGACTTTCACCTGATGTGTCGCGCGGAGGGAATCTCTGCGGCCAAGCGCCAGGACACCCTGGACGACGTCTTGCGCGCGAGCGATCGCGACGAGCTGGTGGGCTGGCTGCGCGGCCTCCCGTTGATCCACCGAGAGGCAGGTCACGTGCTCACCCACGCGGGCCTGCTGCCGCGGTGGAGCCTCGACACCGCCGTAGAGTTGGCGCGCGAGGTCGCAACACGGCTGGGCGGCGCCGACTATCGGAGCTTCCTGCGCCACCAGGTGGGACAGGGGCCGAGCGCGTGGTCCGATGACCTGGTCGGCCCCGACCGCTGGAATTGCATCGTCAGCGTGTTCACGCGCCTGCGCTGCTGCACCGTGGACGGGCACATGGCGCTGGCGTTCTCCGGGCTCCCCGCCGACGCGCCCGCGGGTTATAGCCCGTGGTTCGCCTGGCCCCGCGAGGGGGTGGAGGAGACGATCCTGTACGGGCACTGGGCGGCCTTGGGGCTGCATCGCCAGAACGGCGCGGTGTGCCTGGACAGTGGTTGTGTCTGGGGCGGGTCCCTTACCGCGTTGCGTCTCGATGACGGGCGGATCTTTCAGGTGCCTAGCGCGGTGCCCGGTTAATTTCTGGCGTCCGTTTTTGTTGGTGTTGTTCCAGCGCCCACGCCACGTGTTCCCGCACCAGCGGCGACGGATCCTCGCGCCGCTCTTGTAACGCCTCGACGATGCGTGAGTCGTACGGTGCGTTGCCCAATGCCACGGCCACGTTGCGCAGCCAGCACGCGTAGCCGATGCGGCGAATCGCGCTTCCTTCCGTGAGCCGCAAGAAATCGTCCTCGCTCCAGCGGAACAACTCCACCAGCTCCGGGGCGTCGAGCCCGTGCCGGGACTGGAAGCCGGGCTCGCGCGTAAAGTGCGCGTAGCGGTTCCACGGGCACACGAGCTGGCAGTCGTCGCAGCCGTAGACGCGGTTCCCCACGAGGGGCCGCAGCTCCGGCGGGATCGACCCGCGCAGCTCGATGGTGAGGTACGAGATGCAGAGGCGCGCGTCCAGTTGGTAGGGGCCGGTGATGGCGCCGGTGGGGCAGGCGTCCATGCAGGCGTGGCAGGTGCCGCAGCGGTCCTCGGCGGCTTGGTCCACGGGCAGCGCGAGGTCCGTGTAGATCTCCCCCAGGAAGAACCACGATCCGCTACCGGTGTGGATGAGGTTGGTGTGCTTGCCGATCCAGCCCAGGCCGGCGTTCCGCGCCAGCGGCTTCTCCAGCACGGGCGCGCTGTCGGTGAAGACCCGGTAGCCGAAGGGTCCCGCCTCCCCGATGATCCGGTCCGCCAAGGCCTGCAGGCGCTTGCGCACCAGGCGGTGGTAGTCCCGTCCCAGGGCGTAGCGGGAAACGTAGCCCAGGCGGGCGTCGCCCAGCACCTGCCACGGGTCCGCGCCGTCCTCGGGGAGGTAGTCCATGCGCGCGGCAATGACCCGCGCCGTGCCCGGCACCAGCTCGGCCGGGCGCGAGCGCCGCGTGCCGTGCCTTGTCATGTAGGCCATCTCGCCGTGGCGTCCCTCGGCGAGCCAGCGCTTCAGCAGCGCCTCGTCGCCGCTCAGGTCAGCGCCGGCGATGCCCACCTGCTGGAAACCCAGCTCGCGCCCCCACGCCTTGATGCGTTGCGCCAGCCGGGAGAGGTCGGTCTCGGTCATTGCATGGGACACGGGTGGCCTCTCCGGCAAATTCGCGTCATCGTCCACGGGCCTTCTTCGCCGTCGGCTGTCCGTGGCGCGGGCCACCGGATCACGAGGCCGGCGAGTACCCCCTGGCGAACCACGGCTCGAGATCGACCGAGAACCATTCGGCGGGAAGCTCCCGGCCCACGCCGGTGGCCCGTGCCTTGTCCAGCAGCATCTTGCCCACGGCCGCGAACTGGATGGCCATGCCGGAATTGTTCTTGTAGTAGATGATGTCCCCGGGGTCGCGCCGGCCGGGCGCCGTCCCGTTCACCACCTCGCCCAGTTCCACCACCTTGTCCCAAGACGTCTCGCCGGCCTCGATGGGATCCAGGAGTTCCTTCTGCCGGTTGGCGTGAACGCTTTCGCGCCCGTTGACCACCACGAGATCGCTGCGTGTTATGGTCCGACGGTCCACTTCGTGGCGTTCGAACACCACGTCGCTGTTGACGATGGACACCACCGTCTGACCCGGTTCCAGGTCCGCGCCGTCGAACACCGGACCCGACGAGTTGGTGGCGCAGCAGATTACCTGGGAGCCCTTCACCACCTCGCCCGGCTCCGAGGCGGCGGTCACGGGGATGCCCAGCTCGTCGCCGAAGCGCGCGCAGAAGTCCTCCCGGTGTGTGCGTGAAGGGCTGTACACCTTCATGCGCCGGAGGGGCAGGGCGGCCGCCAGCGCCCGGGCGTGCAACTCCGCCTGATGGCCGGTTCCGAACAGGCCGGCCACATGCGAGTCCGGGCGCGCCAGCAGCCGGACGGCGGCGCCGCTCGTGGCGCCCACCCGCAAGGGCGAGATGGTGCCGTCCACGATGATCCCGAGAAGCTCGGCGGTCTCCAGGCTGTAGATGAGAAACTGCCCCCAATAGCGCCCGGTGGGGTGCTTGAACTCCACCCGGCGGGTCTCGTCGTCCTTTTCCTCCGTGAGCCGGGAGTTCAGCCGCAACGCCGCGACGCCGTACTTGGGCAGCGCGCCGGCGTGGATGTTGGCGAAGTAGTTCGCCTTGGGGTCGGGTGTCGGGCAGGAGTAGCGCAGCCGCGGCGGGTTGACCCCGTTCCCCCGCCCGAACTCCCGGAACACGTCCTCCATCAGGTCGATGCACTCGTCCATGGAGAGCAGTTCCTTGGCCTCCTCCTCGTTGATGATCATCACCATGCGCTTCGTCCCTCCGTTCGCGTCGTGATCGGAATCTTCCGGAATCTACTACGAAACGGATGCACGGGTCCATTTGGCTGTGTCAAAACTGATGAGGCACAGCCCCTTCGATTCGTCATTCCCGCGAAAGCGGGAATCCAGGGGCGGCGAGGCGGGGAACGCCGCTGCAGTGCCCCACCACCACCCCTGGATTCCCGCTTTCGCGGGAGTATCTGTGATGGAAAACAAGGGCTAAGCGGGCTCAGGGCGGAGGGTGGGTAACCACGGGGTACTGCGGCGCGCGATGGCATGGAGTAGCAATAAGAGCTTGCGCATCACGGCCACGAGG